>NZ_CP115543.1:4277500-4328236 GCF_031834615.1 Stenotrophomonas aracearum | reverse complement strand
CGGCAATAATCGTCTGGGGCCGGCGCATGCGCGTGGAAAACCGCAGCAGCGCAGGCCGGAAGGGGAAAGAATGGATGGCGCAGACTACCACCGACGCCCGGGTCCGGGAATGCTTGTCCCGAAGTTATTCACAAAATGATCCACAGCTATTGCACAGGCCGATGAAATCCCGTAGTGACACAGGCTTGACGTGGCCATCTGTAGCCCTATAGACTTTCCGGCTCTTTCCGTCCCCTTCATAGAGGCCCCGCATGGCCACCAAGCGCACTTTCCAACCCAGCAACCTCAAGCGTAAGCGCGACCATGGCTTCCGTGCCCGTATGAAGACCGCTGACGGCCGCAAGATCCTGTCGCGTCGCCGCGCCAAGGGCCGTAAAGTCCTGAGCGCTTGATTGCGATGCCGCTTCCCGCGGCAGACGCAATCCTGACTGTGAGCAGTTCCGACCCGCGCAAGCGATTCCCTCGCTCGGCGCGGGTTCGTACGCGTGCCGAATATACAACGGTCTTCGACGGCGCCCGCCGTGTGTCCGAACCGCTGATGACCCTGCACTGGCTGAAGAGCGACACGCCGGCCAGGCTGGGTCTTGCCGTTTCGCGCAAAGTCGATCCCCGAGCCGTGGGTCGCAACCGAATCAAGCGTGTGCTGCGCGAAGCCACACGCCACCTGCGACCGTGGATGACTGCCGGCGATTACGTCGTGGTAGCCCGCAGCGCGGCCCGTACCGCAAGCAATACCGAGATCCGCCAGGCCTTCGAGCGCCTGTTGCGCCGGCTGGGCGCATTGCCCATGCCTGGCGCGGACGGCACAATGCCGCCGCTACCCCCTTCCCAGTCCGAGCCGGCACCTGGTGCCAGCCCCGTCGAGCCTGCACGCTGATGAACCAGACCCGCGTTTTCCTGATTGTTGCCTGGCTGATGGTGGCCATCCTGTTGTGGATGGAGTGGGGGCGCGACAAGTCCGCGCCGGCCCCGACCGCCCCGGTGGCCGCCCAGACCCAGGGCACTGTCCCGGGCGCTGCCGGCACCGTGCCCAGCGCCAACGTGCCGCAGGCCCCGGGCAACGCCCCGGCCGTGCAGGCCACCGCGCCGGCCGCCGCCGGCGCTCCGCGCGTGACCGTGACCACCGACGTGCTGCGCCTGGTGCTCGATGGCGGCAACGTGCTCGACGCCGAGCTGCTGCAGTTCCCGCAGACCAAGGCCGAAGGCAGCCCGCCGGTCCGCCTGCTGACCGAAGACCCGGCCCACCCGTACCGCGCGGTGACCGGCTGGACCAGCCAGGACAAGAGCATGCCGGTGCCGGAAGCCAGCGGCTTCACCCTGGTCGGCGATGCAAAGGACTTCGTGCTGGCCAAGGGCCAGAACGAGCTGCAGATCCCGTTCGTATGGAACGGCCCGAACGGCGTGACCATCCGCCGTACCTTCACCGTCAACCGCAACGAGTACGCGGTGAAGGTCAAGGATGAGGTCGTCAATGCCGGTACCACCCCGTGGAGCGGCTACGTGTACCGCACCCTGGACCGTACCCCGACCATCCTCTCGCGCAGCATGACCAACCCGGACTCGTTCAGCTTCAACGGCGCGACCTGGTTCGACAACGACGGCAAGTACCAGCGTCGTGCGTTCAAGGACTTCCTGGAAGACGGCCCGCTGAACCAGCAGGTCACCGGTGGCTGGGTGGCGATGCTGCAGCACCACTTCTTCACCGCGTGGGTGCCGCAGAAGGACCAGGCCGCGAACTACCAGCTGTCCCAGCATGACGGTCGCGACCAGATCCAGGCCACCGGCCCGGCGTTCACCGTGGCCCCGGGCAGCACGGCCAGCACCGAAGCGCGCCTGTGGGTGGGTCCGAAGCTGGTCAACCAGATCGCCAAGGAAGACGTGCCGGGCCTCGACCGCGTGGTCGACTACAGCCGCTTCTCGATCATGGCCGTGATCGGCCAGGGCCTGTTCTGGGTGTTGAACCAGGTCCACAAGGTCGTCAACAACTGGGGCTGGGCCATCGTGGGCCTGGTGGTGCTGCTGAAGCTGGTGCTGTACCCGCTCTCGGCCACGCAGTACAAGAGCGGCGCCAAGATGCGTCGCTTCCAGCCGCGCATCGCGCAGCTCAAGGAACGCTATGGCGATGACCGCCAGAAGTTCCAGACCGCGATGATGGAGCTGTACAAGAAGGAAAAGATCAATCCGATGGGCGGTTGCCTGCCGATCCTGATCCAGATGCCGATCTTCTTCGCGCTGTACTGGGTGCTGGTGGAGTCGGTGGAACTGCGCCAGGCGCCGTGGTTCGGCTGGATCCAGGACCTGACCGCGCGCGACCCGTACTTCATCCTGCCGGTGATCAACGTCGCGGTGATGTGGGCCACGCAGAAGCTGACCCCCGCCCCGGGCATGGACCCGATGCAGGCCAAGATGATGCAGATGATGCCGCTGATCTTCGGCGTCATGATGGCCTTCATGCCGTCCGGCCTGGTCCTGTACTGGGTGGTCAACGGTGGCTTGGGCCTGCTGCAGCAGTGGTGGATGACCAAGCGCCACGGCAGCGACCCGGTGCCGGCACCCGCCAAGAAATAATCGGAAGAACCCGCCACCCGGCGGGTTTTTCTTTGCCGGCGATACAATCGCGGGCACGCCACCCGCTGCACCCCCCAATGGATTGCCCATGCCCCGCGCGCCGTCGCTGTTCCGCTTCTCCATCACCGCACTGCTGACCCTGGCCATCGCCGCCTGCGGAAACGACACGGACAGCCCGGCGCCGGGCGCATCTACGCCCCAGCAACCCAGCGCGCAGGCGGCCGCTGCCGCCGATCCGGCCGCCGCACCCCTGTTGGCCGCCCTGCAGAAGCAGCTCGACGGCCACCGCCGCATCATCGTGCTGCTCGCCGACGAAGAGAAACAGTCCGCGCGCGATCGCGAGACCTCCAGCCGCATCGGACAGCAGCTGTTCCACGACGGGTTGGAGCAGCGCACGGTCATTGCCACCCAGTTCGACCAGCTGCTGCGCAGCGCCAACCCGCAGCGCTTCACCACCCTCGGCACGGTACTGGACTACATCGAATCGGCCCCGGAGCTGTTCGACGCCGACCGCCTGGCGTTCCGCGAAGTCCTGCGCGACCTGCACGAGCGCGTCGGCGCCGATTCCTCGCTGCCGGCGGTGAAGTTGCACCAGCGCATCGGCGAAGACCTGGACGCCCTCGATGAAATCGAGCGCAACTACAACCAGGAAATCACCCGCATCTTCAGCCGCTTCGACCGTACCCGTGCGATTGAACTGAAGCGCGAGAAGTGGGACGACTACATCGCCCACCTGCACAAGCAGTACAGCCGCGACGCGATCCTGCGCGACTACGGCGTGATCGAGCCCTACCCGATGTCGATGAAGGACAGTGAGCGCGAAATCTTCGGCCGCGACCTGCCGCCCAAGACCGTGGTCCTCACCTTCGACGACGGTCCGCACAAGGCCTACACCGACGACGTAGTCGCCATCCTCAAGCGCTACGACGTGCCCGGCGTGTTCTTTGAAGTCGGCCGCAACCTCGGCGAGGTGCACGCCGATGGCAGCATCAAGCTGGGTCCGATGGCCAGCATCAGCCGCAACCTTATGGAGCAGGGCTATGCCGTGGGCAACCACAGCCTCACCCACGCCCAGCTCTCGCGTACCACCGGCGACGCGCTGCGCGAGCAGGTGCTGGCCACCGACACCCTGCTCAAGGACGTGGACACGCGCCGCGCACCGCTGTTCCGCTTCCCCTATGGCGCGCGCAATGCCGAAGGCCTGCAGCTGCTCAACGAGGCAGGCCTGAAGTCGATCATGTGGAACATCGACTCGATGGACTGGGCCGACCCGGTGCCCGAGTCGATCGTGCAGCGCGTGCTGGGCCAGGTGCAGAAGGAACAGCGCGGGATCATCCTGTTCCACGACATCCACGACCGTGCGGTGAAGGCGCTGCCGCAGATCCTGGACCGGCTGATCGCCGAGGGTTACCAGTTCGCCGGCTGGAACGGCCGCGAATTCACCGTCAGCCGCGCGCGCAATGCCGCCGCCAGCGAGGCCACGGTCACCACCGGCTACGAGAAGTCGTGGGCGATCGTGATCGGCATCGACCAGTACGCCAAATGGCCGAAGCTGGAGTACGCCAGCCACGACGCGCAGGCCATCGCCGACACGCTGACCGGGCAGTTCGGCTTCCCGTCCTCGCAGGTGATCGTGCTCAAGGATCAGCAGGCCACCCGCAACAACATCCTGGCCGCCTTCCACGACCGCCTGGCCGATGACCGTACCGGCCGCAACGACCGCGTGTTCGTGTTCTTCGCCGGCCATGGCGCCACCCAGCGCCTGGCGTCGGGGCGCGACCTGGGCTACATCATCCCGGTCGATTCGGATCCCAATGCCTTCGCCACCGACGCGATCGCCATGACCGACATCCAGAACATCGCCGAAAGCATGCAGGCCAAGCACGTGATGTTCGTGATGGATGCCTGCTACAGCGGCCTGGGCCTGACCCGCGGTGGGCCGGCCTCGTCGGCGTTCCTGCGCGAAAACGCGCGCCGCAGCGCCCGCCAGATGCTCACCGCCGGCGGCAGCGACCAGCAGGTGGCCGACAGCGGCCCGAATGGCCACTCGGTGTTCACCTGGGTGCTGCTGCAGGCGCTGGCCGGCAAGGGCGACCTCAACGGCGACGGCCTGATCACCGGCACCGAGCTGGCCGCCTATGTGGCGCCGGCAGTGTCGGCGGTCTCCCGCCAGACCCCCGCGTTCGGCAGCCTGCCCGGCTCGCAGGGCGGCGAGTTCGTGTTCCAGGTGCCCGACAGCCAGGAATACCTCAACGCCGATACCAGCCAGCTGACCGCGGACGCCATCGCGCTCAACAACAAGGTGGATGCGGCCAAGGACGCCGCACCCGACAAGGCGCCGGTCACCGTGGCCGACCTGCAGGGTGGCAGGAGCACGCTGGTGGTGCCGGCCGCCGTGCCGACCTCCGACCGCCAGCGCGCACAGCAGGCCAACGACCGCGGCCTGCAGCTGTACCGGGAAAAGCGCTACGACGAAGCCGTGGCCCAGTTCACCGAGGCACTGAAACTGCGTCCGGACTTCGCCCAGGCCGCCAACAACCTCGGCTTCGTCTACTACCGTCAGCAGCGCTACGCTGAAGCCGCGCGTTGGCTGGAAAACACACTGAAGATCGACCCGTCACGCGCCGTGGCCCACCTCAACCTGGGCGACGCGTACTTCAACGCGGGCGACAAGGCCAAGGCGAAGCAGGCCTACACCACCTACCTGGCACTGCAGCCGCAAGGCAGTGGCGCCGCGCAGGCCCGCGCCCAGCTGGAGAAGCTCTGAGCCATGAACGCGACCACCGAGACCATCGTTGCCATCGCTACCGCGCCCGGCGCCGGTGGGGTGGGCATGCTGCGCGTGTCCGGTCCGCAGGCGCTGCGCATCGCCGTGGACCTGGGCTGCCCGAACCTGCAGCCGCGCCACGCGCACTACGCCCGCTTCCGCGATGCGGCCGGCGAGGTCCTCGATGACGGCATCGCCCTGTATTTCCCGAATCCGCGCAGCTTCACCGGCGAAGACGTGGTGGAACTGCAGGGCCACGGCAGCCCGGTCGTGCTGCAGCAGCTGGTGGCGCGTTGCATCGCGCTCGGCGCGCGGCAGGCGCGGCCCGGCGAGTTCAGCGAACGGGCCTTCCTCAACGGCAAGCTCGACCTGGCCCAGGCCGAAGCCATCGCCGACCTGATCGCCGCCAGCGACACCCGCGCCGCGCGTGCCGCGCGTCGTTCGCTGGACGGCGTGTTCTCACGCCGGGTCGAAGACGCTGGTGAGCAGCTGGTGCGCCTGCGCATCCATGTGGAAGCGGCCATCGACTTCGCCGACGAACCGCTGGATACCCTGGGCGGCGACCAGGTGCGCCAAGGCCTGGGCGATGTGCTGCGCGCACTTGTCACCCTGCGAGACGACGCCGAGCGCGGCCGCCGCCTGCGCGATGGCCTGCACGCGGTCCTGGTAGGACCGCCGAATGCGGGCAAGAGCTCGCTGCTCAACGCCCTGGCCGGCAGCGAACGCGCCATCGTCACCGACATCGCCGGCACCACCCGCGACACCCTGCGCGAAACCATCCGCATCGATGGCCTCGAGCTGACCCTGGTCGACACCGCCGGCCTGCGCGAAGGCGGCGACGCCATCGAGCGCGAAGGCATGCGCCGCGCCCGCGCCGAGATGCAGCGCACCGACCTGGCCATCATCGTGGTCGACGCCCGCGACCCGCAGGCCGGCCACGCAGCCGTGGCCGACGCCATCGCCGAGGTCCCGCTGCAGCTGTGGATCCACAACAAGAGCGACCTTTTGGAAGCGCTGCCAGCCGACATCGACGCCAACGTCGTGCACGTCTCGGCTGCCACCGGCCAAGGGCTGGAGCGCCTGCACAACCGCCTGCGCGAACTGGCCAGCGGCAGCGCCGGCGACAGCGTCGAAGGCGAGTTCTCCGCCCGCGCGCGCCACGTGGAAGCCATCACCTTGGCCATCGGCCACGCCGAACGCGCCGAAAGCGAGCTGGTGCACGAGCACCTGGAGCTGGCCGCCGAGGAACTGCGGCTGGCACACGAAGCACTGGGCGAGATCACCGGCCGCATGAGCGCCGACGATCTGCTGGGCCGCATCTTCTCCAGCTTCTGCATAGGCAAGTAGCGACACGCCATGCGTGTCCTGCATCACCGTTTCTTGCGGCTGTAACACCGCCTCGGCACAATGCCGCACGTCTTTTCCGGCCCTTGCCGCACTGGCGGGGCGGTACCAACAGGGGTGTTGCAGTGTCGAAGTCGTTGTGGGGTTGTGCGTTGCTGTTGTCGCTGGCCGTGGCACCATCGGTGGCCATGAGCGCTGAATCCTCCACCCCGGTGTCGCGCAAGGCGGCGGTCTATGGCCACCGCGGGGCAAGCGCGCTGCTGCCCGAACACACCCTGGCCGCCTACGCCCAGGCCATTGCCGACGGCGCCGACTACATCGAGCCGGACCTGGTGATGACGAAGGACGGGGTGCTGGTGTCCCGCCACGAGAACGAAATCAGCGGCACCACCGACGTGGCGGCCCACCCCGAGTTCGCGAACCGCAAGACCGTCAAGACCATCGACGGCGAGCGGGTGGAAGGCTGGTTCACCGAAGACTTCACCCTGGCCGAACTGAAGACGCTGTACGTGCGCGAGCGCCTGCCGCAGGTGCGCAGCACCGCGTTCGACGGCCAGTTCCGGATTGCCACGCTGGACGAGATCATCACCTTCCTGGTCCAGCAGGCCGGCCGTGCCGGGCGCGGCATCGGGCTGGTGCCGGAGATCAAGCACGGCACCTACTTCAAGGGGATCGGCCTGCCGATGGAAGACCTGCTGGTGAAGACCCTGCAGGCCAACCCGTACACGCGCGTGGCGCCGGTGACCATCCAGTCCTTCGAGGTCAGCAACCTGCGCTACCTGCGGAGCACGCTGGGCAAGGACAGCAACATCCGCCTGCTGCAGCTGCTGGGCGATCCCAAGCAGCAGCCGGGCGATGTGCTGGCGGCCAAGGGCAGCCAACGCTATGCCGACATGATCACTCCGGCCGGGCTGGACCAGATTGCCGGGTATGCCGATGGGATCGGGCCGAGCCTGCGCATGGTGATTCCGCTGGACGCCAGTGGGCGCCTGGGTACGCCGACCACGCTGGTGCGCGACGCGCATGCGGCGGGGTTGATGGTGGTGCCGTATACGTTCCGGCCGGAAAACTCGTTCATGGCCGCCGAGTTCCGCAAGGGCGAGGCGAATGCGCGGAATCCGGAGGGGTCAGTGGCGGAGATGCGCGCGTATCTGGCGACCGGGATCGATGCGTTTTTCACCGATGACCCCGCGTTGGGGCGGCGCGCGGTGGATGGGGATGCGAACGCGGCACGGTGATGCGAGGGACACGCGCGGCGTGTCGCTACGCGTGGATCAAACGTGTTGCACGTGGACCGGGTAGCCGCGTAGAGACACGCCATGCGTGTCCCAGGCGGTCCATCACCGCTCGTCAGGCCGCCGGAATGGCAACACGACGAAATCGCGCCCTTCGCGCGGCTGCCACAGCACCGGCACGCGGTGCGGGGAGGGCGGCTCCAGATCGCTGTCGCGCTGCACGTCCAGCTCTTCTTCTTCCTCTTCCTCCCAGCTGTAAAGCTTGCGCGGCGCCATCGGGTCGGACAGACGGAACAGCAGCGCGCTGATGATGCCGGCGAAGGCGCCGCCCATGTGCGACTGCCAGGACACGCCCGGCTCGTGCGGGAGGATGGTGATCAGCATGCTGCCGTAGAACAGGAACGCGATCAGCCCGGCCGCGATGGCGGGGCGGTCACGGCGCAGCAGGCCGAGCACGAACACCAGGAACATCAAACCGTGGGTGATGCCACTGGCACCCAGGTGGCGGCTGCCGATGTCGCCCAGCAACCAGGCGCCCAGGCCCGAGCCGATCCACAGCAGCGGGAAGGCGCGCAGGGTGGCTTTTGGATAGACGCTGCCTGCCAAAGTGCCAAGGATCAATAGAGCAAAGCTATTGGCGGCCAGGTGCTGGACCGAGCCATGCAGCAGCGGTGCGCCCAGGATGCCCAGCAGCCCAGCCGATTCCAGTGGCGCCACGGCCCATGGCCGCCAGTCGAAGTGGCCCTGCGCGGTATACACCGCCACCAGCACCAGCACGAAGGCCAGGCTCAGGTTGAACGCCCGCATCACGCGACCGCGGTCGGTGCGGGGGGAGACCGGCGGCTCGCCGGCGGGCAGGGGCAGGTTGGCGTTCATACCGTCATGGATTGCGCCGCCCCAGGCTGAACACAAGGGCAACGCAGCGGGAGAGAGTGGTACCGCCGGCGGGACAATCCCGCCGGCGGCACGCAGGGGTCACGCGTCGCCGGTCTTCGGCGGGTTCTTCAGACTCAGCACCACGGTGGCGGCGATGATCACCGCCACCACGCCCAGCGAGATCGGGGTCGGGATCTTGAAGATGTCGATCAGCATCATCTTGATGCCGATGAACGCCAGCACCAGGGCCAGGCCGTACGGCAGCAGGTGGAAGCGATCGGCCATGCCGGCCAGCAGGAAGAACATGGCACGCAGGCCCAGCACCGCGAACACGTTGGAGGTGAGCACGATGAACGGGTCGGTGGTGATCGCGAAGATCGCCGGGATGCTGTCCACGGCAAAGATCACGTCGGTCACCGCGATCAGGATCAGCACCACGAACAGCGGGGTGTACCAGCGCTTGCCGTCGCGCATCACGCTCAGGGCATTGCCGGCATAGTCCGGCAGCAGGCGCAGGTGCTTTCTCATCCAGCGCAGGGCAGGGTTGGTCTCCAGGTCCGGCTCCTGGCCGGCCGAGAACCACATCTTCCAGCCGGTAAAGAGCAGGAACGCGCCGAACACGTACAGCAGCCAATGGAACTTGGTGAGCAGCACGCTACCGGCGAAGATCATGATCGTTCGAAGCACGATGGCGCCAAGAATACCGATGATCAACACCTTTTGACGCTGTTCCTCAGGCACCGCGAAGTAGCCCATGATCATCAGGAACACGAAGATGTTGTCCACCGCCAGGGCCTTCTCGACCAGGTAACCGGTCAGGAACTCCAGGCCGACCTTGTTGGCCACGACCTGCCCGGCGGTCTCGTTCAGGTAGTACCAGAGGCCACCGTTGAAAGCCAAAGCCAGCACGACCCAGCCCACCGACCACCACAGGGCTTCCTTGAAGGTCACCTTGTGCGGGCCGCCATGGCGCATCAATACCAGGTCGATCAGCAGCGCGATGATCACCACCGCGCCGAAGCCACCCCATAACCACACATTACCGATCGTCTGCATCGTCTTGTCCGTTGAATGAATGAAATGCCTCAAGCCGGACGGCGAGGACCTGCAACGGAACACCAGGGGGGATCCAGGGACAGAGCTTCGCCATGCGGCGAAGGTCTCGCTCGCAGTCCCCAGCGGTGGGAACTGCCGTTGCACCGGAGCCTGCGGGCTCGAATTGACGGCGACAACGTCTGGGAGCTACTCCCCTTCTGCGGTCGATTCTGGGGGCATGCCGCCCCTGCGTCAAATCGGACAACCGCCGGCCCGGATACAATGGACATATGAATACCCCTGCCCCCGTAGTCCGCCTCAAGAACGCCTGGCGCTCCAGCCACCCTTGGATCTTCCAGAAACTGGTCGAAAAGCCCGCTGTCCGGCCCAAGCCCGGTGCCATCGTCGACGTGGTCGGCGTGGACGGGGAGTGGATCGGCCGCGGTTTCTACAACGGCCACTCGCGCATTGCGGTGCGAATCCTGGAAACCGACCAGCGGGTCCCCGTCGATGCCGGCTGGTTCTCGCGGAAGATCGCGCAGGCGGTGTCATTGCGCCGTGATGTCCTGAAGCTGGACACGGTGTCCGACGCCTGGCGCGTGGTCCACAGCGAGGGCGACGGCCTGTCCGGCCTGGTGGTGGACCGCTATGGCGACCTGGTGGTGGTGGAGTTCTTCGCCGCCGGCATGTTCCGCCACCGTGAGTGGGTCTATGAAGCCCTGCGCGAGCAGTTCCCGGGCTGCCGCTTCCACAGCTTCGCCGACGAACACGTGCAGAAGCAGGAAAGCTTCGACTTCCACGGCAACACCACCACCGAAGCTTCGGTGATCACCGAGTACGGCGTGAAGTTCCGCGCCGACCCCGCCGGTGCGCACAAGACCGGTTTCTTCGCGGACCAGCGCGAGAACCGCCAGTGGCTGAGCCAGGAAGTGGAAGGCAAGTCGGTGCTGGACCTGTGCTGCAACACCGGTGGCTTTGCGGTGTATGCCGCCGCGCGCGGTGCCTCGGACGTGCTGGGCATCGACATCGACGAAGACGTGATCGCCATCGCCAAGGCCAATGGGCGCCTGAACAACGTGCGCCCGCGCTTCGTGCAGTCCGACATCTTCCCGTGGCTGCGCGACGCGGCCAACCGCGGCGAGCAGTTTGATGTGGTGATCCTGGACCCGGCCAAGATGACCCGCGACCGCGACCAGGTGATCACCGCGCTGAAGAAGTACCTGGACATGAACAAGCTGGCGCTGGGCGTGGTCAAGCCGGGCGGCCTGTTCGCCACGTTCTCGTGCACGGGCCTGGTGTCCGAAGAGGAGTTCCTGGACATGCTGCGCCGCGCGGCGTTCTACTCCGGCCGCACCATCCAGATCCTGAAGGTGGCCGGCGCCGGCCCTGACCATCCGTTCATGGCGCACGTGCAGGAGTCGCGCTACCTCAAGGCAGTCTTCTGCCGCGTTGTGGATTGATGGGCGCGTACCGACCGTTGGTCGGTACGCTTTGATATGGTCTGACGTTTCCCATCCTTGGTGAGGCGTCATGACCGTGCGTGTTCTGTCGTTGCTGGTGTCCCTGGCGCTCACCGCGCCGCTGTCCGCCCAGGCCATCGAGTTCAGCGCGCAGGAGCTGGCGCGCGCTGCAACGCTGCAGAAGAAGCTGCTCACCCTCGACAGCCACCTGGACACGCCGGCCAACTTCCATCGCGAAGGCTTCGACATCGCGCAGCGGCATGACCACAACGCCCTTTCGCAGGTGGACCTTCCGCGCATGCAGGAAGGTGCGCTGGATGGTGGCTTCTTCGCCATCTACACCGACCAGGGCGACCGCAGCCCGGCCGCGCACCGGCACGACCGCGACGCCGGCCTGCTGCGGCTGATGGAAATCCGCGAAATGCTGGCCGCGCACCCGGACACCTTCGCGCTGGCACTGACACCGGCCGACGCCGCGCGGATCAAGCGCGAAGGCAAGCGCGTGGTCTACATCAGCATGGAAAACGCCAGTCCGCTGGTCGACGATCCTTCGCTGCTGAGCTTCTATCACGCGGCCGGACTGCGCCTGCTCAGCACCGTGCACTTCGCCAATAACGAGTTCGCCGATTCGGCCACCGACGCAAAGGGTGCCGAATGGAAGGGGCTGAGCCCGGCCGGCAAGGCGCTGGTGGACGAGGCGGTACGGCTTGGCATCGTCATCGACCAGTCGCATGCGTCAGACGCGGTCTTCGACGATCTGATCCAGCGCATGCCGGTGCCGTTCGTGCTGTCGCACAGCTCGGCCAAGGCGATCTACAACCACCCGCGCAACCTGGACGATGCACGCCTGAAGCAGCTGGCCAAGGCGGGTGGCGTGATCCAGGTCAACGCCTATGGCGGCTACCTGATCGACACCGGCAAGAGCGATGCGCGCAAGCAGGCCGAAGAGGCGCTGATGAAGAAGATCGGAGCCGGGTACGACGACCTGAGCATGGCCCAGGGCGTGGCGTTGAAGCAGGGCCTGGCCGATCTGGACCAGCAGCTGCCGCTACGCAAGGCCACCCTGGACGACTTCTTCGCCCACTTCGAGCACATCCTGGGCGTGGTCGGACCCGAGCACGTCGGCATCGGGCTGGACTGGGATGGCGGCGGCGGCCTGGCCGACCTGCAGGACGTGAGCGCGCTCCCGAAGTTCACCGCGTGGTTGTTGCGCAAGGGCTACAGCGAGAAGCAGATCGCCGACATCTGGGGCGGCAACCTGCTGCGGGTGATGCAACAGGCGCAGCGGCACGCGGCGCCGTAGAGCCGGCCGCTGGCCGGCTCCATGCATGACCCGATCATCCCGAAGAGCCGGCCAGCGGCCGGCACTACGGTTGATGTTTACGACCGATCAACGCATTCCGGCGGCTGTACAGGAAGTACACCGCCAGGCCGATCGCGTTCCAGATCAGGAAGTACTTCTGGGTGCTGTGCGGCAGGCTGATGAACAGGTAGATGCAGCCCAGCGCAGCGGCCGGCCCGACGATCCAGGCCAGCGGGGTGCGGAAGCTGCGCTTGGCGTCCGGTGCGCGGCGGCGCATCACCACCAGGCAGATGCCCACCGCAGTGAACGCGGCCAGGGTACCGGCGTTGGCCAGCGCGGCGATTTCATCCAGGCGCGCCACGCCTGCCAGGGCCGAGACCAGCAGGGCACTGAACAGCGTGGTCGCCACCGGGGTGCCGGTGCGCTTGTTCACGGCCGACAGGCCACGCGGCAGCAGGCCGTCGCGGCCCATGACGAAGAACACGCGGCTCTGGCCGAACAGGAAAGCGAGCAGCACGGTGGGCAGCGCGACGATGGCGACGATGCCGATCACCAGCGCGGCGGTCGGGTGGCCCAGCTGGCGCATGATCAGCGCCAGCGGCTCGGCGCTGCTGCCGAACACGGCGTAGCTCATCGCGCCGATCGCGCCCAGCGCCACCAGCATGTAGACGATGGTGCAGCCAACCATCGAACCGATGATGCCGATCGACAGGTCGCGGCCCGGGTTCTTGGTTTCCTCGGCTGCAGTGGAGATCGCATCGAAGCCATAGAAGGCGAAGAAGATGATGGCTGCCGCCGCCATCACGCCGCGTTCGATGCCGTCCGGGCCCATCGACTTGGCGAAGCCATACGGCATGAACGGCTGCAGGTTGGCCGGATCGAACGCGGGCAACGCCACGGCCACGAACACGGCGAGCGCGATCAGCTTCAGCACCACCAGGATGGCGTTGAGGGTGGCGCTTTCCTTGGTGCCCAGCATCAGGCCGCCGGCCACGATCCAAGTGATGATCACCGCCGGAAGGTTGAACAGGCCGCCGTCCACGTGCGGACCGGCCGACAGCGCCGCCGGCAGGCGGATGTCGATGCCCATCTGGGTATGCACCCATTCCAGGAAGCCGACGAAGTAGCCGGACCACCCGACCGCCACGGTACTCACCACCAGCGAGTACTCCAGGATCAGGCTCCACCCCACCACCCACGCGAAGATCTCGCCGAGTGCGGTGTAGCTGTAGGTGTAGGCGCTGCCGGCCGCCGGCATCATCGTGGAGAGCTCGGCATAGGACAGCGCGGCGCAGGCGCAGACCGCACCGGCGATGGCGAAGGAGATCAGCACCGCCGGGCCGGCCAGGTTGGCGCCCACGCCGATCAGGGTGTAGATGCCGGTGCCGACGATGGCGCCGATGCCCATGGCGATCAGGTGCGGCCAGCTCAGGGTGCGGACCAGGCTCCTGCCGGCTTCATGGACGGTGACGGAATCGAGCGACTTGCGCCGTAGCAGCGATGACATGGAACCTCACAGGGTGACTGGTATCGACAATTTCCCGAGTGTGACCGAACGCGGCGCAGCATTACTACTGCCGGGCGTCGTGAATCGCTTGACGATCATTTCAAATGACCGGGCTTGACGAATCCGGCACAACCGAACGGGCCGCTTGCGATCCATCGGGCCTGCCGCGCCGCACGCGTGTCGCGCCCAACCACGTCGCGCTGGTCAGCCGTTCAGGCCCAGCCGCACTCCGAACCCGATCAGGAACACCCCTGCCACGCGCTTCAGCACCACCCCGACACGCGGGTGCTGGATGATCCTGCGCCGGAGCAGGTTGCCCACCCCGATCAACAGCGAGCAGTACGCCAGGCTCAGCACGAAGATCAGCACCGCCATGGTCGCGAAGGTCAGCACGCCCTGGTGCCGGGCCGGGTCGATGAACAACGGCAGGAAGGCCATGTAGAAGATGATCGCCTTCGGATTGAGCAGGCTGATCAGGATCGCCTGGCGGAAGTAACGGCCCGGCTGCAGGCGGATGCCACCGCCGTCGCCGTCTTCAGCGCCGTCGCGGGCCGGGCGCAGCAGGCCGATGCCCACCCACACCAGGTAGGCCGCGCCCAGATACTGCACGGCGTGGAACACCAGCGGATTGGCGCGGAGCAGGGCGGCCACGCCGGCTACCGCCAGCCACATCAGGATCTGGTCGCCCAGCAGCAGCCCGAACAGCGCGGTGTAGCCACCGCGCACGCCACCGCGGCCGGTGGCGGTGAGCAGGGTGAAGGTGCCCGGACCGGGCAGTGCCAGGAACACCAGCACGGCAACGACGAAGGTCCACAGGTCCTGGATGCCCATCCACGGCATGGCGGCGACTCGACAACGGGGGGGCGCCATTGTCGGCTACCCGGCGCTGCCGGGACAGCGCTACGTGGCGTGCCCGGGCAGATCCGCCAGCATCGGCGCCAGGCGCTGCACGCACAACGCATGCAGCTGGCGGATTGCCGGCGAAAACTGCTTGCGGTGCGGGCACACCAGGTTCAGCGGCAGGCTGTCGCCTGTGCCCCCCAGCAGCACCTGCAGGCGCCCGGCACGCACGTCGTCGCACACATCCAGCCACGACTTGAACACGATCCCTTCGCCGGCCACCGCCCAGCGCCGCACCACGTCGGCGTCGTCGCACACCAGCGGGCCGCGCACGGGCACCACCACGCGCCGCCCGTCCTGCTCGAAGCTCCAGCGGTCGTACGGTCGTCCGGCGAGCTGATAGACCAGGCACTGGTGGTCCTTCAAGGCGTCCAGATCGGTCGGAGTGCCATGACGTGCCAGGTAACCGGGCGAGGCCACCAGCACCCTCCGGTTACCCGGCAGCAGCGGCAGCGCCACGTAGCTGGCGGTATCGAAGCGACCCAGCCGGAAGGCGATATCCACCGGGTCGCGGAACACGTCGGCCACCTGGTCGGAGAGCAGCAGGCGCAGCTGCAGCTTGGGATGCGCGGCGCGGAACTCGGTCAGCCACGGCAGCAGCACGTTGCGGCCCAGGTCCGACGGCGCCGCCACCTGCAGCACGCCCTGCAGCTCGGCCTCGTCGCCGCGGACCCGGGCCTGGCCCTCGTGCAGGGTGGCCAGCATGTCCTGGGCGTAAGGCAGGTACAGCACGCCTTCGGCGGTCAGGCGCAGGCTGCGGGTGGAGCGCACGAACAGGCGCAGGTCCAGTTCGCGCTCCAGCCGGGCGATGGCGGCGGCCACCTGGCCGGGCAGCAGGTCGGCTTCGCGCGCGGCGTTGGAGAAGCTGCCCAGCGCGGCGGTGCGGGCGAACAGGTGCAGATCCTCGAAACGGACCATTTCATTCCAGCAGTGAAAGTGCTGCTGCATTCTGCGCCTTTCCGACGGTGCCCGGGCGCGCCACCCTGAGCGCCTCACCCAAGGACTCCCCCATGAAAGCCATCGCCTATACCCAGCACGGCCTGCCCATCACCGACCCGGCCGCCCTGGTCGACATCGACCTGCCCGTGCCCAGCCCCGGTCCGCGCGACCTGCGCGTGCAGGTGCGGGCGATCTCGGTCAACCCGGTCGACACCAAGGTGCGCAAGGGCGCGGCCGTGTCCGAGCCGCGCGTGCTGGGCTGGGACGCGGTCGGCATCGTCGACGCGGTCGGCAGCGAAGTGACCCTGTTCCAGCCGGGCGATGCGGTGTACTACGCCGGCGACATCAACCGCCCCGGCAGCAATGCCGAGTACCAGCTGGTCGACGAGCGCATCGTCGGCCGCAAGCCGGCCAGCCTGGACGATGCCGCCGCCGCCGCACTGCCGCTGACCGCGATCACCGCCTGGGAACTGCTGTTCGACCGCCTGCGCATTGCCGAAGGCGGCGGCGAAGGCCAGACCCTGCTGGTGATCGGCGCGGCCGGCGGGGTGGGTTCGATCCTGGTGCAGCTCGCGCGCCAGCTGACCCGGTTGACCGTGATCGGCACCGCCTCGCGCCCGGACAGCCAGGATTGGGTGTACGCGCTGGGCGCGCACCATGTGATCGACCACAGCCAGCCGCTGGGCGAGGGCCTGGCCCGTATCGGGATCGAGCAGGTCAGCCACGTGGCCAGCCTGACCCACACCGACCAGCACTATGCGCAGATCGTCAGCGCGCTGGCACCGCAGGGCCAGCTGGCCCTGATCGACGACCCCGGCCAGCTCGACGTGATGGCGCTCAAGCGCAAGAGCCTGTCGCTGCACTGGGAATCGATGTTCACCCGCTCAAGCTTCGGCACCCCGGACCTGCAGCGCCAGCACGACCTGCTCAACCGGGTCGCCGGCCTCGTTGACGACGGCGTGCTGCGCACCACCCTGGGCGAGAACTACGGGCGCATCGATGCGGCCAACCTGCGCCGCGCGCACGCGTTGATCGAAACCCACCGCGCGGTCGGCAAGCTGGTGCTGGAAGGCTTCTGAGCGCAGGCAGGGCAGCGGGGTGTGGGCCGGCGCAGCGGATGAGACCGGCTCGGCCTACACTGCCGCCATGCAACCTGAATTCCTCATCCTTGGCGGCCTGCTCTGTGCCGTCCTCGTGCTGCAGCTGGTTTCCCTGCTGCGGCGTTCCAACCATGGCGACCTGGAGCAGTCCCTGCGCGAGGAAGCGCGGGTCGGCCGCAGCGAGCTGCGCGAGCAGCTGGAAGGGCTGGGCCGGCAGCAGGACGCCCGCCTGGAATCGTTCGCGCGCGCGCTGACCGACCTGTCGACCCGCACCGACCAGCGCCTGGACCTGCTGCGCGACGCGCTGGGCGAAGACGCGCGCAAGGCGCGCGAGGAAGCGGCGGTGACCCAGCAGCGTTCGGCCGAATCGCTGGGCCAGCGCCTGCAGGACATGACCCAACGCAACGAGCTGCGCATCGGCGAGATGCGTGCCACGCTGGAGCAGCAGCTCAAGAACCTGCAGAGCGACAACGCCGAAAAGCTCGACCAGATGCGGGTCACCGTCGACGAAAAGCTGCAGACCACGCTCGAAGCGCGGCTGGGCGCGTCGTTCCAGCTGGTTTCCGACCGCCTGGAGCAGGTCCAGCGCGGGCTGGGCGAAATGCAGCAGCTGGCCACCGGCGTGGGCGATCTCAAGCGCGTGCTGACCAACGTCAAGAACCGCGGCAGCTGGGGCGAAGTGCAGCTGGATAACATCCTCGAACAGACCCTCACCCAGGAGCAGTACGCGCGTGGGGTGAAAGTGCGCCCGGACAGCGGCGAGATGGTCGACATCGCGGTGCGCCTGCCCGGGCGTGGCCATGAAGACACGCCCGTGTGGCTGCCGATCGATTCCAAGTTCCCGCGCGAAGACTACGAGCGCCTGCTCGATGCGCAGGAGCAGGGTGATGCCGACGGCGTGCGCGTGCAGGGCGCGCAGCTGGAACGCGCGATCCGCATCCAGGCCAAGTCGATCTGCGACAAGTACATCGTGCCGCCGCACACCACCGACTTCGCGGTGATGTTCCTGCCGACCGAAGGGCTGTATGCCGAAGTGATCCGGCGCCCGGGACTGGTGGACCTGCTGCAGCGCGAACACCGCGTGGTGGTGGCCGGGCCGACCACGGTCACCGCGCTGCTCAACAGCCTGCAGATGGGCTTCCGCACGCTGGCCATCGAACAGCGCTCCAGCGAAGTGTGGAGCCTGCTGGGCGCGGTCAAGAGCGAGTTCGGCAAGTTCGCCGGCATCCTGGAAAAGGCCGAGAAGCAGATCAGCACGGTCGGGCGCAGCCTGGGCGAGGCCAGCCGCAAGACGCGCACCATCGAGCGCCGCCTGCGCGGCGTGGAGTCGCTCGGCAGCGAGCAGACCGAACAGCTGCTGGGTGGAATCGGGCTGGACGCGGCCGACGAGGACGAGTCGGCAGACGACGCAACGACCACGCAGGACTGACATCGGCAGTTGCTACAGTGTGCGGCCATGCTCTTACCTGCCAGGAAACCGTCGATGCGCCTGACCTTGATGCTCCCGCTGTTGTTGATGCTGGCCGGCTGCAGTACTGCGCCGGGTAACGACACCGCCGCCGCGCCTGCACCGGCAGGTGATGCAACTGCGGAAGCAGCGTCGTGTGCCGCTTCGGGCGGCGAACTGAAGCCGCTCGGCCGCCTGCAGCGCGTGCAGTGCGTGGTGCCCTATGCCGATGCCGGCAAGACCTGCAGCGCCAAGTCCGACTGCACCGGACAGTGCCTGGCCAATGGCGATACGGAGATTGCAGCAGGCACCAAAGCCACCGGCATCTGCCAGACCGACGTCAGCCAGAACTTCGGCTGCCGCCAGCGCATCGACGGTGGCGTGGCCCAGGGCACGATCTGCGTCGATTGATTCCGCCTTTCCGGGGCACATATCCCATGTGTCCTTTCCACACTGCACAGGAACACCCGTGAGCCAGACCGTCTACGACATTCCCGTCACCACCATCGAAGGCCAGCCCAGCTCGCTGGCCGACTACCGCGGCAAGGTGCTGCTGGTGGTCAACGTGGCTTCCAAGTGCGGCCTGACCCCGCAGTACGAAGGCCTGCAGGCTCTGTACGCCGACAAGCAGGCCGCCGGCCTGGAAGTGCTCGGTTTCCCGGCCAACAACTTCCTGGCCCAGGAGCCGGGCAGCGATGCGGAGATCCAGCAGTTCTGCCAGCTGGAATACAACGTCAGTTTCCCGATGTTCGCCAAGGTCAGCGTGGCCGGCGACGACATCCATCCGCTGTACCAGCAGCTCACCCAGGCCCAGCCGGCCGCCACAGGCGAAGGTCCGATGCGCGAAAAGCTGCAGGGCGCGGTTGCCAAGTACCCGGACCTGATGGTCAATCCGGCCCCGGGCGTGCTGTGGAACTTCGAGAAGTTCCTGGTCGGCCGCAACGGCCAGGTGGTCGCCCGCTTCGCCCCCGACGTACCGGCCAACGACCCGCGCCTGCTCGACGCGATCGACGCGGCCCTGGCCGCCTGATCCGGAGTCCAAAAAAAACCCCGCTTCGGCGGGGTTTTTGTTTTGATCAGTTACCCCAGTTGGGCATCGGCATCGCATCCACCGGGATCGGGGCGGAGTCGTCGGCATCCTTGCCGCGTTCGCGTCGACCCCGCAGGTCGTTCACGATCTGGTAGTTGCGGCGCTGCAGCCAGGCATCGCGCGTGAGCGCGTACTCGTCCACGGCGTTGTCGCGGATGTCGTCCAGCGCCAGCAGCTGCGAGCGCATGTCCACCAGCTGCAGGCCCTGCAGCGGGATGCGGATGTTGTCCTGCTCGATGGTGCGGATCGGCGAGAGCGGAATGTCGCCGGCCAGGCCGAACACATCGCGCACGGTACGCGGGCCGAAGAACGGCAGCTCCACGTAACGCGAGCTGCGCCAGCCCCACGCGCCCAGGGTCTGGCCGAAGTCTTCGCTGCGACGCGGCACCTGGCCGGCACTGGCCGGGTCCCACAGGCCGCCGATGCCTACCGTGGTGTTGATGATGAAACGGCCCAGGCTGTCCCAGGCGTCGCCCGGGCGCCCCTGCAGCAGCTGGTTGGTGATGGTCACCGGTGCGCGCAGGTTGCTGAAGAAGTTGCTCACGCCGGTGCGTGCGAAGCGCGGCACCACATTGGTGTACGCGGTGGCCAGCGGACGCGCGATCGCGCGGTCGACCACGTTGTTGAAGGCGTGCACGCGGCGGTTGAAACCCTCCCAGGGGTCGTAGGCCGAGGTCGACGCCTCGGCGCCGTCGGCGTTGGGCGCCGGGCCACCGTACAGCGCGGCGAAGTCATCCTCGGCACCGGTGGGTGCGGCGCCAGTGGCGGCCGGTGCGGTGCCATCGGTGGGGGCAGCGTCGGACGCAGCAGCGTCGGAGCCGGAAACTGCAGGTGCAGCGGCCGCGACCGGTGCCGGCGCGGGCACCGCCGCGCCGCCGTCAGCCACCGGCGCGGGAACATCAGTCGCAGCGACGGGTGACACGGCGACGGTGGCCGGCGCACTGTCACGGGCCGGCTTGGCCGCGCAGGCGCTGAGCGCCAGGACCAGCAGGAAAAGGGAAGCGGTGCGTACGACGTTCATGTCAGCTCGCGGCAGTAGAGGCATTGAAATCCAGGGACGGCGCCAGCCGGTAGGCGGCGCTGAGTTCATTGAGGCCGGCAGGGTTGCCATTGACCACCAGCGTACGCCCGTCGTCGCGGGCGCGCGCGGTGAGCTCGGCCAGCAACGCCAGACCGGCGCTGTCCAGCTGCGTGACTGCGTTCAGGTCGAGCTGCAGCACGTTGTCTGGCAGGTCCTTCAGCTTCGACCACAGCGCCACCACGGCGTCGCGGTCGAGAACGCCGTCGAACACGCAGCGCGAACCGTCGATCCGCGCGCTGGCGCTGTTACTTGCCATTGCCGGCCGGCCCGGCCTGCATGGAACCGGCACGCAGTTCTTTGGCCACTTCCTGGATCCCCTTCTGGCGCAGCGGCGCGTCGAACTGGGTACGGAAGGTCTGTACGTAGGAAATGCCTTCGATGTTCACGTCGAAGATTTTCCACTGGCCGTTGACGTTGCGCATCATGTATTCGACCGGGGTCGATTCGGCGCCGGTGCGCAGCAGCTCGGTGGAGACCTTGACGCCACGGTTGCCGGGCAGCGGCTGCTCGCCCTTGGCGCGGAAGGTCGGCTTGCCCTGGATGGTCAGCAGGGCCGAACCGTAGCGTTGCATCAGGTTGTCGGCCATCGCATCGGCGAACAACTTCACGTCCGCGTCAGAGGCGCCACGCGCGTTGGCGCCCAGCACCAGGCGCGCCGCGTAATCGCGGTCGAAGGTGCGGTTGAGCTCGCTGTCGATGTAGCTGCGCAGGGCGGCCGGGTCCTTGCTGAACTCGGCGCGGCGCTGCTGCAGGGTGGCCAGGATGCGGGAACTGGCATCCATCACCGTCTTCGTCGCCGCGCTCTGGGGGACGGCGGCGGCGGGCTGGGTGGGCTGGGCGAACGACAGCGAGGGCAGGGAGGCGAGCAGGGCCGAAGCGAGCAGCGCCGGAATCAGGGTCTTTTTCATTTCTGCGGTTCCGTTGCCGGCGCGGCTGCG
Source organism: Stenotrophomonas aracearum (assembly GCF_031834615.1). Taxonomy (NCBI): domain Bacteria; kingdom Pseudomonadati; phylum Pseudomonadota; class Gammaproteobacteria; order Lysobacterales; family Lysobacteraceae; genus Stenotrophomonas; species Stenotrophomonas aracearum. Next base: position 4,306,646 of record NZ_CP115543.1, on the reverse strand, counting down.
CCGGGAGCATCCTGGGAAGCGGCGCCGGCATTGCCCGGGCCGCTGAACATGTACTTGCCAACCATCTGGATCAGGTCCACGGCCGGCTGGGTGAAGACGATCTCGTCGCCGGACTTCAGCACGTCCGGATCACCGCCCGGCTGCAGTCCGATATAGCTTTCGCCGAGCAAACCGCTGGTGAATATGCCGGCAGAGGTGTCGGCGGGCAGGTCCTTGAACTTCGGATCCAGCTTCAGCGTCACGATCGAATCGAAGCGGGTCGGGTCCAGGTCGATATCGCCGACCTGGCCCACCACCACGCCGCCGATCTTGACCGGCGCCTGTTTGCGCAGCTGGCCGATCTGGGTGAAGCGGGCTTTCAGTTCATACCCTTCGCTGCCGAAACCCCAGCGCTGGTTGGTCGACGCCATCGCCAGCACCAGCAGCGAGGCCAGCGCCAGCAGCAGGAAAGCGCCGACGGAAAATTCGAGTCTGGGACCGCGGATGGCCATGTTCATATCACCGTATTTGAAGAGCGTCAGGGCGTCAGCGGAACAGCATCGCCGACAGCACGAAGTTGAACATCAGCACCAGCAGCGAGGCGTTCACCACCGCGCGCGTGGTCGCTACCGAAGTGCCTTCGATGGTCGGCTCGGCGTGGAAGCCCACGTACGAAGCGACCAGCGCGGCGGTACCGCCGAAGATGGCCGACTTCAGCATTGCCACGCCGAAGTCGTCCCAAAAGTCCACGCTGTTGCTCAGCGCCGACCAGAACACGCCGTTGTCCAGGCCAAGCACGTGCACCGCTTCGAAGTAGCTGGCACTGATCGCCAGCGAACAGAAGATGCCGGTCAGCAGCGGCACGGTCAGCACCGCCGCCCAGAAGCGCGGCGCCACCACCTTGGCGACCGGGTCGATCGCCATCAGCTCCAGCGCCTTGATCTGGTCGGTGGCGCGCATCAACCCCAGCTCGGCGGCAATCGAGCTGCCGGCGCGGCCGATGAACAGCAGCGCGGTCAGCACCGGCGCCAGCTCGCGGTACAGCGACAGGCCCAACAGCGTGGACAGCGCATCGGCGGCGCCGAAGGTGGTCAGCGTGCGGTAGCCCTGCAGGGTCAGCACCAGGCCCACGAATGCACCGCCCACGGCGATGATCGGCAGCGAACGCGCGCCGATCTTGTAGATCTCGCGGGTCAGCTCGGCCAGGAAATCACGGGTTGGCAGCGAACCGCGCAGGACGGTCAGCGAGAACAGGCCGGCCCGGCCCAGTGAGCGGGTGCTTTCAACGAACGGCATCAGGCCACCTTCGCGCGGGGCGCGGCATCGAACGGGATCGGGCCGTCCGGCTGCCCGTGCAGGAACTGGCGCAGCAGCGGGTCCTGGCTGGACTCGAGCGCGGCCGGGGTGCCCTGGAACACCACCCCGCCATTGGCGATCGCAATCACCTGGTCGCAGATCGGCAGGGTTTCATGCACATGGTGGCTGACGATGATGCTGGTCAGGCCCAGGCTGTGGTTGAGGCGCTGGATCAGGCTCATGATCACGCCGCTGGCGATCGGGTCCAGCCCGGTCAGCGGCTCGTCGTAGATCATCAGCGGCGGGTCCAGCGCCAGCGCTCGGGCCAGCGCCACGCGGCGCGCCATGCCGCCGGACAGCTCGCGCGGCCAGGCGTCGGCCGCGGCCAGCAGGCCGACCGCGTGCAGCTTCATGTCCACCAGCCGGTCCAGCACCGCAGCCGGCAGCCGGGTGTGGGTGCGCAACGGCAGCGCCACGTTCTCGGCCACGGTCAGGTCGGTGAGCAGGCCGTTGCCCTGCAGCAGCACGCCCACGCTGCGGCGCATCGCGCGCAGGGCGCCGCTGCCGGTGGGAATGGGCTGCCCGAACAGGGTCACGGTTCCGGCCGCCGGGCGCAGTTCGCCGGTCAGCGCCGCAAGCAGCGTCGACTTGCCGCTGCCGGAGGGACCGAGCACGGCGGTGATGCTGCCACGCGGTACCGACAGCGAAACGTCGCGCAGGATGGCGCGACCGCCGCGGTCGATCCGCACGTTGTCCAACTGCACCAGAGGTTCTTCGGAAGCCGTCATGGTCGCCATTAACAAAATTCCAACGTTCTAAGATCGTGGTGGACGGCTGAACAAAACCGAACTGGACCGTGCAGTATTGTCGCATGTTGGCTTGGCGTGCCCCGCCCGTACGGGGGATGGGCGGCTGAAACAGTGCATATCGAACGACCGCCAAAGAAGGCCGCAGGCGACATCCACCGTCGTCCATATCAAAGAGGGTCGAGATCGGCGCCGCGCTGCGGCACACTGCCGCGATGACCGACCCCGCTTCAGACTTCCGCCTGTACCACTCCAATTCGCTCGATGTGCTGGCCGCGCTGCTGGCCAGGACGCTGCGCGAGCCGGTGGCCGGGCAGTCGATCCTGGAACCGGACGTGGTGCTGATTCCGCAGGTGGCGATGCGCCGCTGGCTGCAGTCCACCCTGGCGGCGGAGTATGGCATCGCCGCCAACCTGGCGTTCCTGACCCCGGGCGAGTTCGTGGCGCGGGCGCTGAACGCCAATGTGCCCGGCGAGCATGACGATCTCACCGCCGCCGCGCTGCACTGGAAGGTCTACGCGGCGCTGGCCGACCCGGCGCTGATGGCGCAGCCGCCGCTGCGCGCGCTGCAGGCCTACCTGTCCCAACCGGATCCGCTCAAGCCCTGGGCGCTGGCCGGCGAGCTGGCCGCCGTGTTCGAGAAGTACCAGGCCTGGCGCCGCGACTGGCTGCTGCGCTGGGAAGCCGGCGCCGACCCGCACGACCCGCAGGCGATCCTGTGGCGGCGCATCGGCAGCGGCCACCAGTACCGCGCCCGTCGCATCCACGCCTATCTGGAGCAGTTCGAAGGCGCCGGGCGGCCGTTGCCGGCGGGGCTGCCGCCGCGCCTGTTCGCCTTTGCCACCCTGAACGTGTCGCCGGACGTGCTGCGGGTGGTGGCCACCCAGGCGCGGGTCGGCACGCTGCACTTCTACATGCCCACGCCCACCCGTTCGTACTGGGGCGACCTGCAGACCCTGGGCGGGCGCCTGCGCAGCGGCGCGGCCGACCCGTTCGGCAGCGGCGCCGACGAGAACCGCCTGCTGCAGGCCTGGGGTGCGGCCGGGCGCGACTTCATGGCGGTGCTGGGCAGCTACGAAGTGGTGCATCCCTCCGGCGAAATCGCCGCCTACGACGATCCCGAAGACGACACCCGCGCGGACATGGCCCACGGCGGCCTTGCCGACAGCCTGCTGCACCGCCTGCAGCGCGACCTGTTCCACCGCCGCACCGCGCCGGAAGGCGCGCTGCGCCCGCAGCTGCTGCGCAACGACCCCAGCCTGCAGGTGCATGCCTGCCACACCCGCCTGCGCGAACTGCAGGTCCTGCACGACCAGCTGCGCGCGCTGCTGCAGGACCCGCGTTTCGACCCGCCGCTGCAGGCGCGCGACATCGCGGTGCTGGCACCGGACATCGATCCGTACGTGCCGTACCTGGAGGCAGTGTTCGGCGGTCGCAGCGGCGGCGAGGACCACATTCCCTACGCGCTGGCCGACACCAGCCCGCTCACCGGCGAACCGCTGGCCGACGTGTTCGTGCACCTGCTCGGCCTGCCGGTGTCGCGCTTCGGCCTCAACGAAGTGCTGGACCTGCTGGCCAGCGCGCCACTGGCCGAAGCCGCCGGCCTGGACGCGGCCGCGTTCGACCGCCTGCACGACTGGCTGCAGGCCGCCGGCGCGCGCTGGGGCCTGGACGCCAGCCACCGCGCGCAGCACCAGGCGCCGGACGACGACGCCTACACCTGGCAGTTCGCACTGGACCGCCTGCTGCTCGGCCATGCCAGCGGCAGCGATGGCGACATCGCCGGCGTGGCGCCGTGGCCGGAGCTGGAAGGCAGCGCGCTGGACGCGCTGGACCGCCTGCTCGCGCTGATGCGGGTGCTGGCGCGCTACCAGCGCGCGCTGAGCGATGCGCTGCCCCCGGCGCAGTGGCGCCAGCGCCTGCTGGCCCTGCTCGACGCGCTGCTGCCGGAGACCCCGGAGGCGGCCAGCAGCCAGCGCGCGCTGGAGCGGCTGCGCAAGCTGATCAACGAGTTCGCCCGCGAGGCCGAACGCGCCGGTTTCGACGCCCCGGTTCCGCCGGAGGTGGTGCGCGCGCACTTCGCAGGCGTGCTCGGCGAGGCCGACACCCGCGCGCCGCTGCTGACCGGCGGCATCAGCTTCGGGCGGATGGTGCCGATGCGACTGTTGCCGTTCCGGGTGATCTGCGTGCTTGGGCTCAACGACGGCGACTTCCCGCGCCGCGACCCGGCCGCCGGGCTCAACCAGCTCACAGCCGAACTGGGCACCGACAAGCGCCGGCATGGCGACCGCTCGCTGCGCGAAGATGACCGCTTCCTGTTCCTGCAGCTGTTCGCCTCGGCGCAGGACGTGTTCTACCTGAGCTACCTCGGTGCCGACCCGCGCGATGGCAGCGTGCGCGAACCGTCGGTGTTGGTCAGCGAGCTGATCGATGCCGCCGCTGAGTACCACGACGACCCGCCAGCGGCAGTGAAACAGTTCACCGTGCGCCATTCGCTGCAGCCGTTCTCGCCGGCCGCGTTCGGCGGCGGCGATGAGCCGCGCCGCTTCAGTTACCGCCAGCAGTGGCACCCCGCTGCGGGCTCGCTCGGCAGCGTGCGGCGCGCACCGCCGGCATGGTTCCAGCAGCCGCTGGCGCCGTTGCCGGAGGACGCCGCGCCGGACCTGTCGCTGGACGCGCTGCGCCGGTTCCTTACCGACCCGGCCGGGCAGTTCCTGTCGCAGCGGCTGGGCCTGCGCCTGCCCGAAGAGCTGGGCACGGCCGAGGACCTGGAACCGCTGGTGCTGGCCGGGCGTGGCCTGGAGCAGCGCCTGCTGCAGCATGCGGTGATCGAGGCCACCCTGGAAGGCGATGACACGCCGTTGTACGCGCGGTTGCGCGCACGCGCGCTGCTGCCATCGGGTGCGCTCGGCGAACGCCAGTTCCAGGCGCTGCAGGCGCAGACCCGCCCCTATGCGCTGGCATTGGCGCAGTGGCGCGGCGACAGCACCGCCGACAGCCGACGCTACGAGGTGGAGATCGATGGCGTACGCCTGCACGGCCGGGTCGACGACATCCACCCGCAGGGCATCGTGCGCCTGCGCGCCGGTGGCCTGAACGGCCCGGCGGCGATCCGGCACGGGCTGGACTGGCTGCTGGCCAACGCTGCCGGCGACGCGATTCCGCTGGTCGAATTCCACGACGGCGGCGACGACGGGGTAGGACCGCACGTGTTGCCCGCGCTGTCGGCCCCCACCGCGAAGGCCGCACTGCAGACCCTGCTGCAGCTGCGTGGCGAAGGACTGTGCGGTCCGCTGCTGTATGGCCCGTACACCGCGTGGACGCTGTACCGCACCCCGGCCGCCAAGCGCGAAGCCGAGGGCTGGGCGCAGTGGCATGGCGGCGACCGGCGCTGGGGCGAGGCTAGTGGCGACGCCCTGCAGCTGGCCCTGCGCGGGCGCGACCCGTTCGCCGATCCGGACAGCTACCAGCAATTGCTGCAGACCAGCTTCCGGGTGTTATGCGCTGTGCGCGAGGGCAGGGTGTTCCAGGGCTTCACCGACGAAGGAGCGCCGGCATGAGCGACCTGGACCTGCAGCACGATCCCTACCTGTCCCTGCCGCTGGACGGCGTGCGCCTGATCGAAGCCAGCGCCGGCACCGGCAAGACCTTCACCCTGGCCACGCTGTTCACCCGGCTGGTGGTGGAGCAGGGCTACCGCATCGGCCAGATCCTGGCGGTGACCTTTACCGACGCCGCCACCCAGGAGCTCCGCAAGCGCATCCGCGAGCGTCTGGCCCTGGCTGCGCAGCTGCTGGCGCGCGCGCCCTCGGACGACGAAGCGCCCGACGCGCAGCTCACCCGCTACCTGCTGCAGCGCGAACTGGACCGCGGCCGCGAAACCCCGGCGGCGCTGGCACAGCGCCTGCAGACCGCCGCCGACGAAATCGATCTCGCCGCGATCTTCACCATCCATGGCTTCTGCACCCGGGTGCTGCGCGAACACGCGCTGGAGAGCGGCCACACCTTCGACCCGCCGACCCTGCTGCCCAGCGAACGCGAACTGCACGACCAGCTCGGCGCCGACCTGTGGCGGGTGCACGCCAACGACCCTGCACGGGTCGATGCGCTGACCCGGCTGTGGTCGGATCCGGGCGCGCTGGCACGCGACCTGTCGGCGCTGATCAAGCCGCTGCCGCTGCTGCCACCCGTGCCCGTGCAGCGGCTGGACGACCCCAGTGCAGCGCTGCAGGCTGCCGCCGCGGCACTCGTGCAGGCCATCGACGCGCACACCGAAGACGCCCAGGCCAGCATCGCCAACGCCTTCGAGCGCAAGATCTTCGACGGCCGCCGCGCGCGCCGGCCCAGCTTCGACAAGGCGTTTGCGGAGCTGTTGGCAGGCCGCGCGTCGCGCAGCTGGCCGCGCAGCGACAAGCTGCACCTGGGCAAGCTGCTGCCGGTCGCGTTGCTCGGCTTCTGCAAAGAGGACCAGCAGGGCCTGTGCCCGGCCTCGCCGCTGTTCGACGCGCTGCAGACCTGGTGGCACGCTGCCGACAGCCACGACCAGTGGCTGCGCCAGCAGGCGCTGCTGCTGCTGCACGACCTGCGCGGCCAGGCCCGCGAACGCCTCGATGAACTGAAGCGGGTCGGCCGGGTGCAGACCTACGACGACCTGATCGACGGCGTGGCTGCCGCGCTGGAAGGCCCGCACCGCGCCGCGCTGGTACAGCAGCTGCGCGCGCAGTACCCGATCGCCCTGGTGGACGAATTCCAGGACACCGACGACCGCCAGTGGGGCATCTTCCAGCGCGTGTTCGGCGATTCGCCGGAAACCCGCGAGGCGGGCCTCGACCCGGCGCTGTTCCTGATCGGCGATCCCAAGCAGGCCATCTACGGCTTCCGCGGCGGCGACATCCACACCTACCTCAAGGCCAAGCGTGAAGCGGTCGCCGCACCCGCGTTGAACCGCAACTTCCGCTCGCGCCCGGGCGTGCTGCGCGCGCTGCAGGCGTTGTACGACGCGGCGGGCGAACGCGCCTTCCTGGAAGCGGACATCGCTTTCGAACCGGTGCTGCCTGGCAGCACCCGCAGCGACGCCGACTTCCTGCGTGACGACCAGTCCGCACCGGGCCTGACCCTGCGCCTGCTGCGCAGCGACGACGGCGCCGACCTCAAGGCCGACCCGTCGCGCCAGCAGGCCACCGACGCCTGCGTAGCGGCAATCCACCAGGTGCTGCTGGAAGGCCGGCAGGGCCGCGCGCTGCTGCGCGGCATGCCGGTGCAGCCCGGCGACATCGCCGTGCTGGTGCGCCGCCACCATGAAGCCACCCGGATCCAGCAGGCGCTGAGCGCGGTCGGCATTCCAGCGGTGGCCGCTGGCAAGCAGAGCCTGTACGCCACTGCCGAGGCACGCGAACTGCGCGTGCTGCTGCTGGCGCTGCTGCAGCCGGCCGACGAAGGCCGCCTGCGTGCCGCGCTGTCGACCGTGCTGCTCGGTGAAAACGCGGCGGCGATCGACGCGATGGAACGCGACGGCGACCCGCAGCGCGCGTTCCAGACCCGGCTGCTGCTGTGGCGCGAACGCTGGCTGCGCGGCGGACCGTTCGCGGTCATCGCCGACCTGTGCGCCGAACATGCCGAACGCCTGCTCGGCCTGCTCGATGGCGAACGCCGCCTCACCAACTACCTGCAGCTGGGCGAGCTGCTGCAGCAGGCGGCCGGCCAGGCGCTGGGCATGCACGGCCTGCTGGACTGGCTGCAGGTGCAGATGGCGCACGCCGACCAGGACGACGAACAGCAGCTGCTGCGGCTGGAATCGGACGCGCGCCGGGTGCAGATCATCACCCTGCACAAGAGCAAGGGGTTGGAGTACCCCTTGGTGTTCCTGCCCTTCGTCGGCATCGGCAGCGGCGGCGCCAACACCGATGCCAACTGCACGGTCTACGCCGACGGGCGCCGCGAGCTGCACTGGAAGCTGGAGCGCGACGAAGCGTGGAACGCGGCCAGCGCGCGCGCCGCGCAGGAGCAGGAGGCCGAAGATGCGCGCCTGCTGTACGTGGGCCTGACCCGCGCCGAGCATGCCTTGTGGATCGCCGCCGGCGACCTCGCCGGATTGGCGAAGACCCGGCTGGCGCCGATGCTGTCCGACCTGGATGCGTTGCGATCGAACCCGGACATCCAGGTGATCGAAGGCCCCGTGGAGCCGCGCCCCGCGCAGCTGCCGGTGGAACGCGAAGGCGAACTGCCACCGGTGCGCGCGGTCACCCGGCGGGTGCCGCACGACTGGTGGGTGTACAGCTTTACCCAGCTGGCCAATGCGGATGCGGGCCACGACACCGACGCCATGGCCACCGAAGCGCCGGCCCCGGCCGCCGACGAACCGGCCGGCGGCGAGTTGCCGCTGGAGGTCGAGCCGCTGGCGCCGAGCGAACCGCAGCCGGAGATCGATCCGCGCTTCATGGGCAGCCGCTTCGGCAACGTGCTGCACGATGCGCTGGAGAACACCGACTTCGCGCGCTGGTCCGTCTGGCGCGCTGGCGATGCGGCGCCGCCGGAACAGGCCGAGGTGCTGCGCGACTCGCTGCGCGCCGAAGGCTATGCCGACGCCGACCTGGACGATGGCGTGGCAGTGCTGGTGCCGCTGGTCGGGCAGACCCTGACCGTGCAACTGCCCGAAGGCGGCGCGCTGTGCAGCCTGCCCGCGCAGGACCGGCGCGCCGAGATCGAGTTCCACTTCGCCATGCAGGCCACTGCCGTGCCGGCGCTGCTGCAGCTGCTGCACCGGCACGGACTGGTCCGCGACCGGCGCAGCTTCGGCACCCGCCGCCAGCTGGAAGGGCTGATGACCGGCAAGATCGACCTCACCTACGTGCGCGACGGACGCTGGTACGTGCTCGACTACAAATCCAACCGGCTCCCCGGCTACGACGCTGCGCGCCTGGCCGAGGCCATGCAGCACAGCGAGTACGACCTGCAGGCGCTGATCTACACCGTGGCCCTGCACCGCTGGCTGCGCTTCCGCCTCGGCGCCGGCTACGACCTGGCGCGCGACATGGGCGGCATCCGCTACCTGTTCTGCCGTGGACTCGAAGCCGGCCGCGCCGACGCGCCGGGCGTGCATGCGCAGCGCTTCGACCCGGCGCTGGTGGAGGCGATGGACGCGCTGTTCGCAGGCGGCGCCGACGCCCACGCCGGGCTGGTGGCACGCGCGCGGGGTGAAGCATGAGCCTGCTCGCCGCGCTGTTGCAGCAGGGCACCCTGCGCACCCTGGACCACGCCTTGGCGCAGAGCCTGCGCCGACTGCAGCCGGACACGCCCGACGCGGTGCTGGCCGCAGCCGCGCTGGCCTCGCTGGCGGTGGCGCAGGGCCACGCCGGGCTGGACCCGCAGCAGCCCCGGCGGCTGGTGGATGCCGACCTGGACTGGCCGCTGCCCGGCGACTGGATGGCGCAGCTGCGCGCATCGCCGTGGGTGGATACGCCGGAACGCGACGACCATGCGGCCGCCGATGCACCGCTGGTGCTCGAACACGGCCTGCTGTACCTGCGCCGGTACCGCGAATACGAACGGCGGCTGGCGCTCGGCCTGCAGCGCATTGCCCGGCAACCGCTGCCCGCGCACGACCCGGCGGCGCTGGCGCCGCTGTTCGCACAGCTGTTCCCGCAGGCACTGGACGGCATCGACCACCAGGCACGCGCCGCTGCAGTGGCACTGCGCCACCCGCTGGTGCTGGTCACCGGCGGGCCCGGCACCGGCAAGACCACCACCATCGCGCGCCTGCTGGTGCTGCTGGCCGCGCAGGCGCAGCAGGCCAACGCCGCGCTGCCCCGGGTGGCGCTGGCCGCCCCCACCGGGCGCGCGGCCGAACGCATGGCCGAAAGCCTGCGCCTGGCCCTGCAGCGGCTGCGCCTGGTCGGGGTGGCCGCCGAACTGGCCGAGGCCCTGCCGACCACCGGCGCCACCCTGCATCGCCTGCTCGGGGTGATTCCCGATTCGCCGCGCTTCCGTCACCACGCCGACAACCCGCTGCCGTTCGATGTGGTGGTGGTGGACGAGGCGTCGATGATCGACCTGCCGTTGATGACCAAGCTGGTCGAAGCGGTCGCCAACGGCACCCGGCTGATCCTGCTCGGCGACCCCGACCAGCTGCCGTCGGTGGAGGCCGGCGACGTGCTCAGCGCGGTGCTGCAGGCCAGCGGCGACGGCCTCGGCACCCAGGCCGACGATGCCACTGCGCTGCGCCCATTGCTGGCGGCGGCCGCGCTGCAGCCGCTGGCCGCGCCGCTGCCGTTCGCCGGCCGTCGCGTGCAGCTGCAGCGCGGCTACCGGCAGAGCGACGCGCTGGACCTGGCGCCACTGGCGGCTGCGGTGCGCGTGGGCGACAGCACCCGTGCATTGGAGCTGCTGCGCCACGGCCAGCTGGCCGGCGTGCACTTCCACGAAGACCAGGTGGACCCGCTGCAGCAGCATCGGCAGACCCTGCTGGCACACTGGCGAGGCTTGGGCGAGGCGGCGGACCCGGCCCAGGCGCTGGCCCAGGCCGGCCAGCTGCGCCTGCTGACCGCGCTGCGCGAAGGACCGCAGGGCGCGCGCGGCCTCAACGAACGCATCGAAGCGGCGCTGGCCGGCAGCGCGCGTCCGGGCGGCGGGCCGCGCTACTTCCACGGCCGGCTGCTGCTGATCACCGAGAACAGCTACCGCCACCGCCTGTTCAACGGCGACATCGGCCTGTGCCTGCGCAGCAGCGAAGGCGCGGTGCTGGCCTGGTTCCCCGGCGACAGCCCGGAACACCCGCGCGCGTTCCACCCGGCCGCGCTGCCCGCGCACGAAAGCGCGTTCGCGATGACCGTGCACAAGGCGCAGGGCTCGGAATTCGACGAGGTGTGGCTGCAGCTGCCGCGTCGCGACAACCGGGTGCTGTCGCGCGAGCTGGTGTACACCGGCATGACCCGGGCGCGCCGGGCGTTGCATGTACTGGGCAGTGCGGACGTGGTGCAGGACGCATTGGCGCGGCACGCCAGCCGGTTGTCCGGACTGGCGCTGCGGCTGGGGGGCGGTGCAGCAGCCCGTGAGGCGACCGCACCGGCACAAGGCCAGCTGTTCTGAGGTTGGGTCAGGCGTCCTCGTCGCCTTCTTCCACTTCACCTGGAACCAGCACGGTGCCGTCCGGGTACACGATCGCGCCGTCGCCGCTCACGTCGAAGAAGCCCACCTGGTGCTTGTTGGCCAGGATCTGCACCTGGCCGTGCGCATCTTCAGCCACTTCGTCGTCGAACGAGGCGTAGATCACACGGGTGCCGATGCTGTAGTCGGTTACCTGCGGGCGATCATCCTCGTCGTCCGAGAGCGGACCGTCCATCGGCGGGAAGTCTTCGGCCAGCTCGGCGAAGAACGCCTGCAGCGCCGCCACCGAGACGGCCGCGTCGTCGTACTCGTGCTTCTCGTTCCACTCGGTCTGTGCGTCGTACCACTGCAGGAACGCTTCGACTTCGCGCGGCGCCACGGCCGGGTCGAACACCATCACGTCATAACTCATCGAAGTTTCACCTTGTGCCATGCAGGAATGCAGGGCGTCAGGATACTCCGCCCTGTGTGACCGCCAGCTGCTCGGGGAACAGCGCATAGCGCAGGCCCAGCACGCCCATCAGGGCCTCGTCGCGGGCCTTGCCGGCCTCCACGGTCTGCACCCGCTGAAGCGACGCCTCCAGCCGGGCCTGCAACGCCGGCGGGGCGGGCAGCGGCCGGCGTTGCGCCACCTGGGCCCGATAGTGCGCGGCCACGTCGTCCAGGATGGTTTCGATGGCCTGCATGCTGGCCGCCGGCAGGCCGTGCCGGGCGCGGCGCAGCTGCAGGATGTTCAGGCCGATGCGCGCCTCGGTCAGCATGTCCACCGAGGCGATGTCGCTTCCTTCGGGTGTAGCGGCCAGGCGCGGGGCCAGCAGGCCCAGCAGGTCCAGCATGCGCGCGGCGAACCGCTGGCGATCCTGCTGGCCATGGCCTTCGGCGGCCTCGGCCAGGGTCACCCAGCCCTGGCGGACCAGGCGGCGCGCGGTCCATTCGGCCCCCACCGAGCGGAACACCCGGGTCATCACCACCGCAAATCCGATCCCGATGAACATCGCCACCGACGAATTGATGAAGCTCTGGATGTTGGCGTTGTAGGTATTCTGCACATTCAGCAGCGCCACCAGGTTCACCGTCAGCGGCAGCCCGATCAGCGCGGTCTTCGGCCGGTGCAGCAGCAGCCCCAGTGGCAGGAAAATCACCGCCAGCACCAGCGCCAGGCTGCCGAAGTCGTGCACCGCCGGGAACACCCCGAACAGGTACACCGCTGCCACGCCGCTGGCCACGATCGCCCACAGCAGGAACTGCAGCATGCTCGGCGCCGGGTCGTCCTGCGCGGCGAAGAACGCAGCGGCCACCGCCGCCATCATCGCGCCGTTGCCACCGCCTTCCCAGCCCAGCCCGATCCACAGCGCGCAGTAGGTCATCAGCGCCACGCCGGCACTGGCCGCCGAAAACAGCGCCATGCCGTAGTCCACGTGGCGCGCATCGCCGATGCGCTCGGCGCGCACCCGGTAGTGGGCGGTATCGCGCGGGGCGCTGCCGTGTTCGATGGCGTCCTGCAGGGTCGCGCAGTCCTGCCACAGGTCCACCAGCTCCTCCAGCCGCAGCAGCAGGGTCACCAGCAACAGGTGGTCCAGTTCACCGTCCACCGCCGGCTTCAGTGCCAGGATGCGCGCGCGCAGCGCGTCATGCTCGGCGCTGCTGGCGCGGCCCGGGTGTTCCAGCCACTGCGCGATGTCCTGCACCAGCGGCTCCAGCCCCGGCGGCAGCGCGCGGCCACCGGCACGCAGCGCACCCAGCCGGTCGGCAATCGAGGACAGCACCGGCAGCATCAGCAGCATGCGCTCGCGCAGGCGTTCCATCGACACTGCCGACCCGGCATGGCGCGGGTCGTCGCGGCGCAGGAACTCGATCAGCGCTTCGAACTGCACCAGGTCGGCGGCCAGCCGGTTGCGCGGCCCGTGCGCCTGGCCGCGCAGCAGGATCTGCCGGCACCACTGCGCCGCATCGCCCATCCAGCTGCCGATGCGTGCGCGCAGCATGGGTCGCGCCGAGCTCGGAAAGAACAGCGAGGCGAACAGCACCGCCACCACCGTGCCCAGGATGATCTCTTCGCTGCGCGCCACCACCGTGTCGAAGATGGTGTCCGGCGACGTCACCGCCGGGAAGCCGATGAACGCGGTGGTGTAGCCGGCCAGCAGGAACGCATAGCCGCGCGGGCCGCGGTTGAGCAGGGCGATGAACAGGCACGCCGACAGCCACAGCGACATCGCCGCGCTCAACAGCAGCGGGGTCTCCACCAGGTGCGGCAGCATCCACAGCGTGGCCGCACCGGCGATCAACGTGCCGACGATGCGGTACACGCCCTTGGCCCGGGTCGGGCCCAGCATCGGCTGGGTCACGATGTAGACGGTGGCCATCGCCCAGTAAGGCCGCGACAGGTTGCCGGCCAGCCCGATGTACAGCGCCGCCAGCGCGGCCAGGAAGGTCTTGACCGAAAACAGCCACGCCTGGCGGTCCAGCAGCAGCATGGGGTTAGTTCTTGTCGACATTCCAACCGCCGCCGAGGACCAGGAACAGCTGGATCTGGTCGCGCGAGACCTGCGCCTGCGCCTGCGCCAACGTGGCGTCGGCGCTGACCAGGGTGCGGTCGGCGTCCAGGCTGGCCAGGTAGGGCGTGCGCCCACCCTGGTAGAGCCGCCGGTTCTGCTCGGCAGCCAGCGCGGCCTGGCCCTGCGCCTGCTGCAGCGACTGTACGCGCTGCAGGTCGTGCGCATAGCGGCTGAGCGCGGTCTGGGTTTCGCGCAGCGCCTGCAGCACGCTGTGGTCGAACTCGGCCAGCGCCGCGTCCGCACCGGCTTCGGTGGCGTGGATGCGCGCATGGGTGCCCGAGGACGGCAGCGTCCACGAGATCAGTGGACCGATCGACCACTGCTGGGTCAGCGGTTCGCCGAAGTCGGCCAGCAGGCCGGCCGCGCCCAGCGAGGCGCCCAGTCGGATGTCCGGATACAGCTCGGCAGTGGCCACGCCGATCCGCGCGGTGGCGGCAGCCAATCGGCGTTCGGCCTGGCGGATGTCGGGGCGGCGCTGCAGCAGTGCACGGCCATCGCCCACCGGCAGCGGCCGGGCCAGGGTCGGCGCCGCGCTGCAGTCGCTCACGCCAGCGGGAATCTGCCCCGGGGTCTGCCCGAGCAGGGCCGCCAGCTGGTACTCGGACGCCTGGCGCTGCGCGCGCAATGGCGGCAGCGCCGCTTCCAGCATCGCCACCTGCGCGTTGGCACGGGCCAGCTCCGGCGGCGTGCCGCGCCCGGCATCGATCAGCCGCTGGGTTACTTCGCGGCTGCGCTGCTGCAGCTGCAGCGAATGCTCGGCCACGTGCAGCTCGTGGTTGGCGTGGCAGATCTCCACGTAGCTGCCGGCCACCTGGGCCACCAGCGACACCCGGGCCAGGTCCATGGCCGCTGCAGTGGCCTGCTCGTCGGCACGCGCCGCCTCGGAGGCGCGCTTGAGCTTGCCGAACAGGTCGAACTGGTAGGACACGGCGAACTTGCCGTCGGCCAGGTTGATCGGCGGGAGTTCGTGTTCGAGCAGGAACGATTCGGCCGACAGCTGCGCGCGGCTGACCCCGGCCTCGGCTTCGTACTCGAAGCCACCGGCATCCAGCGCCTGCTCGTACACGGCGGCGGCACGACGCAGGTTGGCGTCGGCGACCTTGAGTTCCACGTTGTCGCGCAGCGCCTGCTCGACCAGCCCGTTGAGGGTGGCGTCCTGGTACAGCTCCCACCAGCGCGCCGGCAGCTCGGCGCCGGGGGCCACCTGGGCATTGCCGGTGTCGATGAAGGCGGCGTTGGCGTCCGGGCGCTGGAAGGCGGCGCCGGCCGGCACCGCGTAATCGGGCCCGACCGTGCGGCACGCAGCCAGGCTGGTCAGGGCCAGCGCCAGGCCGATGCGGTGCAGGGCCGGGCGGCTCACAGCGCCGCCCGTGCCGGGTGCGCCGGCGTGGCCGGGGCGGTGTCCGGCTCGATGGTGACGGTGGCGGTGCGCCCGGCAATCAGGTTCACGCCCTCGGGCACGCTGTCGATATGGATGCGCACCGGGATGCGCTGCGCCAGCCGCACCCAGTCGAAGGCCGGGGTCACGTTCGGCAGCAGGCTGGAGCCCTCGCTGCGGTAACGGTCCTCGATACCGGCGGCAATGCTCTGCACGTGGCCCTGCAGCGGCTGCGCCTCGCCCATCAGGCGGATGTCGACCTTCTGCCCGGCATGCACGCCGCGCAGGCGGGTTTCCTCGAAGTAGCCATCGACCCGGAACGAGCCGGTGTCGAGCACCGCCATCACCGGGTGGCCGGCAGTGACGTAGTCGCCGGCGCGCACGGTGCGGTCGTTGACGTGGCCGTCGCTGGGGCTGCGCACTTCGGTGCGGGCCAGGTTGAGCTTCGCCAGGTCCACCGCCGCCTGCGCGGTGGCGGCAGCGGCCTGTGCGGCCTGCAGCTTGGCGCGGCGCACTTCGGCATCCTCGGCGGCCACCAGGTCCTGCAGACTGCGGTCGCGCGCGATCTCGCGGCGCAGCTGCTGCAGCGTGGCGTTGCGTTCGCCCAGCGTTGCCTGGGCCTGCTCCAGTGCGATCTGGTAGCGCGCTCGGTCGACCACGAACAGTACTTCGCCGCGCATGACCGGCTGGTTGTCGGCCACGTTCACCGCCTCGACCAGGCCGGACACGTCGGGCGCGACCTGGACCACGTCGGCGCTGACATGCGCGTCGCGGGTCCACGGCTCGTCCATGTAGTACGACCACAGGTGGCGCAGCACCAGCAGTGCGGCAATGACGGCAACCCCGGTCAGGACGACCGGGACGGTGTGCTTGAGGATCTTGTTCACGATTGCATCCAACGCATCAGGGAAAACAACCCGCCGAGCACGATCACGTACACGGCCAGGTTGAACAGGGCGGGGTGCCAGATGTGGCGGTAGGCGCCGGTGCGCTGCAGGACCAGGCGCAGCCCGCTCTTGAGCAGGTAGGCCAGTAGCATCAGCCCGAGCAGGGTCGGGACGAACACACCGTAGAGACTGAATTCACCGTACATCGGGGCAGGAACTTCGCAGGGGAGCGGAAAGGGGAACGCCACGGCGTCGCCGGGCGACACCGGGAAACACGGCAGGACAGGGCTTACGTCACGCGGTCGGACGCATCGGCCAGCAGCTTCCACAGCTTCAGCACGGTGCGCAGCTCTTCGGTACTCAGTTCGCCGAAGACGTCCTGGCGCAGGCCGATCAGCTGCTGCTCCAGTTCGCTGACCAGGGCCTCGCCCTTGTCGGTCAGCCACAGCAGGTTGGCGCGGCGGTCGCTGGCGTCGCTCTCGCGGCGGACCAGGTCGCTGGCCGACAGCTTGTCCAGCAGGCGCACCAGCGAGGGGCCTTCCATGCCCAGCTGCTGGGCCAGGGTGACCTGGCGGATACCACCGCCGGCACGGCCGATCATCAGCAGCGGCATGGTGCAGGCGGCGGAGATGCCGTAGCTGCCCAGGGCCTGGTCGGCCAGGCGCTGCCATTGCCGCCCTGAGTGGAGCAGGCCGGAGCTGAGCTGCATCTGCAGCTGGGTGCGTTCGTCGAGTGAGCGTTTCATGGCAGATAGATAGGATACTACTAATTACGATCCTATCAATACCCCTGGCCCAACCCCAGCCCAACGGGGCGGGGGGACGGCCAAGGGCTCCGTCGGGTACGATGCTCGCCCCCTTCGGGTGCTGTATGCCATGAGCCAGAAAGACAACGACGCGACCCCCGTAACCCAGGCCGAAGCCGAATCGGCCGTGCGCACCCTGCTGCGCTGGGCCGGTGAAGACCCCACCCGTGAAGGCCTGCTGGACACCCCGCGGCGCGTGGCCGAAGCGTATGGCGACTGGTTCAGCGGCTACCGCGACGACCCGCGCGCCTACATGGAGCGCACCTTCGAGGAAGTGGCCGGCTACGACGAACTGATCGTGCTGCGCGACATCGAGTACGAAAGCCACTGCGAACACCACATGGCGCCGATCATCGGCCGCGTGCACGTCGGCTACCTGCCGGCCGGCAAGGTGGTGGGCATCAGCAAGCTGGCCCGCGTGGTCGAAGCCTACGCGCGCCGCTTCCAGGTCCAGGAAAAGATGACCGCGCAGATCGCGCAGTGCATCCAGGACGTCCTGCAGCCGATCGGCGTGGGCGTGGTGGTGGAAGGTGCGCACGAGTGCATGACCACCCGCGGCATCCACAAGCGCGGCGTCAGCATGGTCACCTCCAAGATGCTCGGCAGCTTCCGCGAGGACGCGCGTACCCGCGCCGAATTCCTGCGTTTCATCGAAGTGGGCGGCAAGCGCTGATCGTCCCCACTACATGAAGCACCGCGAACGGATTACACGCTACCGCACCCTGCGCGAGCAGCCCCAGTGGAAGCTGCTGGCGGCGGCCAACGCCCCGGAGATCATCGGCCTGCTGCAGAGCCTGCTGATGGACGGCGAGCGCACCCTGGCCTCGGCGGTGCTGCACGAACGCCTGCAGCGGGCGCTGGACCAGCTCAACGGCGACGAACTGTCGCGCGAGCTGCCGCGTACCGCCCAGGCCTACATCGCCCATTGGCTGGCGCAGGGCTGGCTGGAGCGGCGCCTGCCCGATGGCGCCGACCAGGAACAGTACGAGCTCTCCACCCAGGCCCTGCAGGCGATCCGCTTCGCCGACAGCCTGGAGCAGAGCCGCGTGGCCGCCACCGAAAGCCGGCTGGCGCTGGTGATCGAACAGCTCTCGCAGCTGGCCGCGCAGACCGAGTCCGACCCGGACGCACGGCTGTCGGCGCTGCGCGACGAACGCGACCGCATCGACGCCGAGATCGCCCGGGTCGGCGCGGGCCGCGTGACCACGCTGGATGGCAAGCGCGCGCTGGAACGGGCGCGGCAGATCATCGGCCTGGCCGATGACCTCACCGAAGATTTCCGCCGCGTCCGCGACGACTTCGAGCGCCTCAACCGCGAGTTCCGCGAACGCATCATCGACGACGAAAGCGAGCGAGGCGACGTGCTCTCGCGCCTGTTCGAAGGCGTCGACGTGATCGGCGACAGCGACGCCGGGCGCAGCTTCCAGGCGTTCTGGCGGCTGCTCAACGACGCCGAACAGAGCGCGCAGCTCGACGCCGCGCTGGAAACCGTTCTGGCGCGCGGCTTCGCCCGCAAGCTGGACCGCAACGAACGCGCCTTCCTGCGCGGCTTCACCGGCACCATGCTCGACCGGGGCGGCCAGGTCCACGACGTGCTGCAGCACTTCGCGCGCAGCCTGCGCGGCTTCGTGCAGAGCCGCGGTTACCTGGAGCAGCGCCGGCTCAACCAGCTGCTCAAGCAGGCCCAGTCCGAAGCGCTGGCCCTGCGCGACGACTTCAGCGCCCAGCGCCCGATCGGCCGCGACCTGCAGCTCACCACCAGCCGCCTGCGCTCCTGGTCGCAGTGGAAGCTGCACGACCCGCGCAGCGCGCATGTCGACGGCAGCGTGCTGCGCAACGACGCGGCCAGCATCAGCCTGGAAAGCGTCGGCGACCTGGTCGCGTCGTCGGAAATCGACTTCCGCACCCTGCGCCGCGACCTGCACGAGCTGCTGGCCATCCAGCCGAAACTGAGCATCGCCCAGGCCCTTTCGCAGCGCGACGCGCCGCAGGGCCTGGGCAGCGTCATCGGCTACCTGTCGCTGGGCACCCGCCACGGCGTCATCGTCGACGGCGAACAGGAACTTGCCCACTGGCGCGGCAACGACGGGCAATGGCGACGCGCCCGCATCCCGCTGGTGTGGTTCACCCAGGAGAAACGCCATGAACTGGCATGAAGAATCCAACGGCGCCGCGCCGGTAGACGGCGCAGGCGACGAGTACGACGCCGAACCGGTGGTGGTCACCCCGCTGCCCAAGCGCAACAGCGATGTGTTCTACATGGGCGACACCGGCCGGCTGCCGCTCGACGGACGGCGCGCGCTGTGCCAGCTGCTGATCGGCCCCAGCATCGACCAGCTGCGCCACGCCAAGCTGTGGCCGGCGCTGATCCGCAACGAGCCGGCGATCCGCTCGGCGCTGTCGGACCTGTTCCTGGAACTGGTGCTGGACCGCGACAGCGGCGTGGCGTTCACCCGCCAGGCCGACACCGAAGACATCGAAGCGCCGGTGCTGCTGCGCAGTTCGCCGCTGACCTTCATCGACTCGGTGCTGCTGCTGTACCTCCGACAGCAGCTGGCCGAGGCCGATGCGCGCGGCAACCGCGCGGTGGTGGCCGACACCGAGATGGCCGAAGCGCTGGCCATCTACGAGAAGAACCTGTCCACCGACCGCGCCGGCTTCAACCGCCGCGTCGCCTCGGCGGTGCAGAAAATGAAAGAGAACCACATCCTGACCCGGCTGGCCGGCCAGGAAGACCGGCATGAAGTGTCGCCGGCCTTGAAGCTGCTGTTCTCCGCCGAAGACGTGTCCGCGCTGTCGTCGGTGTACCGACAGCTGCGCGAGACCCCGGCCGCCAACGCCTGAACGGAACGACCCCCTACGCATGGCCATTTCCAAGCACACGCCCGCCCTGTTCACCGAAGGCCTGCCCGATCCGCGGCTGCAGCAGTTTCGCATGCGCCGCCTGCAGGTGCACAACTGGGGCACGTTCAACGGCCTGACCGAAGTGCCGATCGCCGAGCGCGGCTTCCTGTTCGTGGGCCGTTCCGGCTCGGGCAAGTCGACCCTGCTCGATGCCATGTCGGCCATGCTGGTGCCGCCGTCCATCGTCGACTTCAACGCCGCCGCGCGCGAAGCCGAGCGCAGTGGTCGCGACCGCAATCTCGTCTCCTACGTACGTGGCGCCTGGGCCGACCAGCAGGACCGGGGCACCGGCGAAATCGCCACCCAGTATCTGCGCAAGGGCGCCACCTGGACCGCCCTGGTGCTGGAGTACCGCGCCGGCGACGGCCGCGTGGTCAGCCTGGTGCGCCTGTTCTGGATCGCCGGCAACGGTGCCGCCGCTGCCGACGTGCGCAAGCACTACCTGATCGCCGAGCGACCGTTCGACATCGCCAAGGACCTGGGCGGCTTCGACCTGGACCTGCGCAAGCTCAAGCAGCGCCTGGGCGACGTGCACCATTTCGACAGCTTTACCGGCTATGCGGAACGCTTCCGGCACCTGCTCGGCATCGACAATGAAATGGCGCTGCGCCTGCTGCACAAGACGCAGTCGGCCAAGAACCTGGGCGACCTCAACGTCTTCCTGCGCGACTTCATGCTCGACACGCCCCGCACCTTCGACGCGTCCGAGCGCCTGGTCAGCGACTTCGCCGAACTGGACGGCGCGCACAAGTCGGTGGTCACCGCCCGCCAGCAGGTGGAAACCCTGCTGCCGGCACGCGCGCTGCACGCCGAACTGAAGGCGATGAACCTGCGCCGCGCCGACGAGGAGACCCTGAAGCTCGGCCTGGACAGCTTCCGCGAATCGCGCCTGCAGAAGCTGCTGGAAGCCCGCCTGCAGGAAATCGACGTCCGCCACCGTGGCCTGCTTGGCGAAGAGACCCAGCGCCGCCAGGCCCTGGCCAACCATGAAGAGCACCTGGCCGAACTGGAACTGCAGCGGCGCCAGCAGGGTGGTGAGCGCATCGAGGAGCTGGAGCGCGAGCAGGGCCGCGCGCAGTCCGAACACGAGCGCCGCCAGGCCAAGCGCGCCCAGGTCGGCAAGGCCGCCGAACGACTGCAGGAAGCGCTGCCCGACGACGCCCATGGCTTCGCCCACCTGATCGGGCGCGCCCAGGCCGAGCTCGACAACCGCCAGCAGGCCGCGGCCGCGCTGGACGACGCCATCGCCGAGCGCCAGGCCGGCAAGCAGGACGATACCCGTCGCTTTGCCGAGGTCCGTGGCGAAATGGACGCGATGGAGCGCAACCCGTCCAGCATCCCCGCGCCGCTGCAGAAGCTGCGCAGCCGTATTTCCGAAGAGACCGGCGTACCCGAAGCAGCGCTGCCGTTCGTCGGCGAGTTGATCCAGGTGCGCCAGGACGATGCCGCGTGGCAGGGTGCGATCGAACGCGTGCTGTTCGGCTTCGCGCACTCGCTGCTGGTCGAGGACAAGCATTACAACGAGGTCAACGCATGGGTGAACCGCAGCCACCTGGGCATGCGTCTCACCTACTACCGCGTGCGTCGCAATGACGACGCCATGGCGCGCCAGCCGTCCGCGCGTTCGCTGCTGCACAAGCTGGAGCTGCGCGACAGCGTGTTCGAGCCGTGGCTGCGTCGCGAACTCGGCAAGCGCTACGACTACGAGTGCGTGGATGCCAAGCAGCTGCGCGATGTCGAACGCGGCATCTCGCGCGAAGGGCAGGTCAAGCATCCCGGCGACCGCTTCGAGAAGGACGACCGCAACGCCATCGGCGACCGTCGCCGCTGGCTGCTGGGCTTCAACAACGCCGAGAAGCTCGCGCTGTTCCGTCGGGAAGCGCAGGAACTGGCCCAGCGCATCGCCGACTGCGACCAGGACGTCGCGCGCCTGCGTGGCCAGCGCGACCTCGACAACGACCGCCGCCTGGCCTGCAACCAGCTGGTCAACGTCGGCTGGGAAGAGGTCGACGTCGCCACCGCGACCCAGCGCCTGCAGGACATCGAGTCGTCCCTGCGCGTCCTCAAGGAAGGCAACGCCGACCTGGCCCGCCTGGCCGCACAGATCGACCGCAACCGCGCCGACATCGAACAGGCGCGCCGCACCTACGAAGACACCCGGCTGGAACTGCGCGAACTCACCCGCGAACGCGACAAGCTCGAGTCCCGGCGCCAGCACAGCCGCGCCCTGGTGCTGCCGGCGCTGGGCCCGACCCAGGAAGCCGGGCTGCAGAAGCGCCTGGATGCCTATGGCACGCTCGGCCTGGAGACGCTGGAAGCGTACATGCGCGAGATCAGCAAGGGCATCAACGAAAGCCTGGCCTCCTCGCAGCACGAAGTGCACGGCGTTGAGACCCAGCTGGTCGCCTGCTTCCGCCGCTTCGCCCAGGCCTGGCCGGAAGAGTCCGGTGACTTCACCGCTTCGGTGGCGTCGGCCGACGATTTCCTCGCGCGCCTGCAGCGGCTTGAGCGCGACGGCCTGCCGCAGCACGAAGAACGCTTCTTCGACCTGCTGCAGAACCAGAGCAAGAACAACCTGCTGGCCCTGCAGCGGCACAGCGCCGAAGCGCGCAAATCGATCGGCCAGCGCCTGGACGAGGTCAACGCCTCGCTGGAGCAGGTGCCGTTCAACCGCGGCACCCTGCTGACCATCGAACTCAGCGACCGGCGCCTGCCCGAGGTGCTGGAGTTCCACCAGCAGCTGCGCGAAGTCCTTTCGCACCACCAGACCGAAGAGCGCGACGTGGCAGAGTCGCAGTTCGCGGTGCTGCGCGAGCTGGTCAAGCGTCTTGGCTCACAGGAAGGCGAGGACAAGCGCTGGCGCGAAAACGTGCTGGACGTGCGCCTGCATGTCGAGTTCATCGGCGTCGAACTGGACGCCGCCACCCGCCAGCAGGTGGAAATCTACCGCAGCGGTGCCGGCAAGTCCGGTGGCCAGCGCCAGAAGCTGGCCACCACCTGCCTGGCCGCCGCGCTGCGCTACCAGCTGGGTGGGGCCGACAGCCAGCTGCCCAGCTACGCGGCCGTGGTCCTCGACGAAGCCTTCGACAAGGCCGACAACGAGTTCACCGCGTTGGCCATGAACATCTTCGAAAACTTCGGTTTCCAGATGGTCGTCGCCACGCCGTTGAAGTCGGTGATGACGCTCGAACCGTTCATCGGCGGCGCCTGCTTCGTCGAAATCAGCGGCCGCCACGACTCCGGCGTGCTGCTGATCGAGTACGACGAAGAGGGCAAGCGGCTCAAGCTGCCGGAGCGGACCCGCGCCGCGACCGAAGAAGTCGAGGCCTGAGCCTCACCCCGCGAACGTATCCCAGCCCATCCGTGCGATCAGCACGACCACAAGGCCGACGAACAGTTTGCGGATGAACGGCGTGCCGCCGCGCAGCGCCAGCCGCGTGCCGACCACCGAACCGGTGATGTTGGCCGCGGCCATCGGGATCGCGAACAGCCACAGGATGTTGCCGGTGGGCACGAAGAACGAGATCGCGGCCACGTTGGTGGCCAGGTTGACCACCTTCGACGCCGCCGACGCGCGCAGGAAGTCCAGCCCGAAGAAGCGCACGAACAGGAAGATCAGGAAGCTGCCGGTGCCGGGCCCGAAGAACCCGTCGTAGAAGCCGATCACCGCGCCGATCGCCAGCGCGATGGTGAGCTCCTTGCGGCCGATCTCGCGCGGCCGGTGCAGCGCGCCGAAATCCTTCTTCCACAGCGTGTACCCGAGCATCGCCACCAGCAGCACCAGCACCAGCGGGCGCACCGCGTCCTTGGGCAGCAGGCTGACCGCCGTGGCACCGGCGAACGAAAACACGAACGCCGTGCCCGCCGCGAACAGCACCGGCCGCCAGGGGAAGCGCACGTTGCGCGCGTAACGGAACGCCGCCGCGGCGGTGCCGAATATAGAACTGAACTTGTTGGTACCAAACAGCATGGCCGGCGTCTGCTGCGGCAGCACCGTGAACAGCCCCGGCAACTGCACCAGTCCGCCCCCGCCCACGGCGGCATCGACCAGGCCGGCAATGAAGGCAATCGCCACCAACCACAGCAACTCAGGGGGTACCAGCTCGAACACGGCAGCACATCACGGCGGAAAGCGCGCCAGCATACGCCCGCTCGGGCGACAATGCCCGCATGCGCCTTTCCGATCCGTGCCCCTGCGGCCTTCCGCACCCCTACGCCGCCTGCTGCGGCCGATTCCATGCCGGCGAGGCGGCGCCCGACGCCGAGGCGTTGATGCGGTCGCGCTACAGCGCGTACGTGAAGCAGTTGCCGCAGTACCTGCTGGCCAGCTGGCATCCCGACACGCGTCCGGAGAGTCTTTCGCTGGATGAACCGGCCGGGCAGCGCACGCGCTGGCTCGGGCTGACCGTCCACGAGCACACGCAGGGCGACCCGGACCATGCCCAGGTCCGCTTCACCGCCCGGTACCGTATCGGCGGCGGCAGTGCGGTCAAAATGCAGGAACACAGCCGCTTCGTGCGGCTGGAGGGGCGCTGGTGCTACCTCGACGCCTTGCCCTGAGCCCCCATTCAATGTGAACCGGTCACACGGCAGACCCCGTGCCGTGACACCGCGCTCACCCGGGCTCACCGATCCTCGGACGGATGAACGCTGTTGCTGCCCCGTCTCCCTCCGCCGCCCGTGCCACCGACACGCTGGCCGCCCGCTACGCCACGGTGCGCGCCCGCAGCGTCGCCCTGGCCGCACCGCTCAGCGCCGAAGACGCGATGGTGCAGAGCATGCCCGACGCCAGCCCCACCAAGTGGCACCTGGCGCATACCACCTGGTTCTTCGAACGCTTCGTGCTCGGCACCCAGCCAGAGTACGCCCCGTTCAACGCCGACTGGCACTACCTGTTCAACAGCTACTACCAGAGCATCGGCCCGGCGCATGCGCGGCCGCAGCGTGGCCTGCTGTCGCGGCCCTCGCTGGAGGACGTGCTGCAGTTCCGCAGCCGGGTCGACCAGCGCGTGATCGAACTGCTGCAGGCCAACGCACTCGATCCGCAGGCACTGCGGCAACTGGAGCTGGGGCTGCACCACGAGCAGCAGCACCAGGAACTGCTGCTCACCGACATCAAGCACGCGCTGTGGTGCAACCCGTTGCAGCCGGCCTACCGCGACGATCTGGTCAGTCGGCCGGGTGTCGCTGCGCCGCTGGAATGGATCCACAGCCCCGAGCAGATCATCGAGATCGGCGCGCCGGCGTGGCCGGCCAACGCCGCATTCGCCTACGACAACGAATCGCCGGTGCACCGCGTGCTGGTGCCGGCACACGCACTGGCGCAGCGCCCGGTCAGCAACGCCGAGTTCCGCCGCTTCGTTGAAGCCGGTGGTTACCGCGAGCCCGGCTTCTGGATGAGCGAAGGCTGGAGCCTGTGCCAGCAGGAGCACTGGCAGCACCCCCTGTACTGGGACGACGCACTCGCCCGCGAGTTCACCCTGGCCGGCTGGCGCGCGATCGACCCGGACGCGCCGGTCTGCCACCTCAGCTACTTCGAAGCCGACGCCTACGCACGCTGGGCCGGCGCGCGCCTGCCCACCGAGTTCGAATGGGAAGCGGCCGCCGCAGGGCAGGGTACTGCCGGCAACTTCGCCGACGACGGCCGCCTGCACCCGTCCGCGCCTGCCCACGAACGCCCTGCCGGTCGCCACCAGCAGCTGTTCGGCGACGTCTGGGAATGGACCAGCAGCGCCTATGGCGCCTACCCCGGCTTCCGCACCTTCGAAGGCAACCTCGGCGAGTACAACGGCAAGTTCATGTGCGGCCAGTGGGTACTGCGCGGTGGCAGCTGCGCCACGCCCGCCGACCATATCCGCCCCAGTTACCGCAATTTCTTCGCACCGTCGGCGCGCTGGCAGTTTGCCGGCCTGCGCCTGGCCAAGGACGCCGCATGAGCACTGTCAGTGATGCCCTCGACGCGTTGACCGACCTGCAACCGGATCGCGCGCGGATTACCGCCGACATCCTGCACGGCCTGTCGCTGCAGCCCCGCCAGCTGCCCTCCAAGTATTTCTACGACGCGCGTGGCTCGGCGCTGTTCGAGCAGATCACCCGCCAGCCCGAGTACTACCCCACGCGTACCGAGCTGCAACTGCTGCGGGACGTGTCCGGCGAGATCGCGCGCGCGGTCGGCCCGCGCGTGCACGTGGTCGAACTGGGCAGCGGCAGCGGGCGCAAG
Organism: Stenotrophomonas aracearum; assembly: GCF_031834615.1. Taxonomy (NCBI): domain Bacteria; kingdom Pseudomonadati; phylum Pseudomonadota; class Gammaproteobacteria; order Lysobacterales; family Lysobacteraceae; genus Stenotrophomonas; species Stenotrophomonas aracearum. The sequence continues at coordinate 4,280,714 of NZ_CP115543.1, read as the reverse complement.
ACCGAACACCTTCTGCATGCGCTGGTCGAACCGGTGGCCTACACGCCGATCGAAATCTCCCGTGCGGCCCTTCTCGACAGCGTCGCGCGGCTGGCCGAAGCGCTGCCGGACATCGAGATGCTGCCGGTCTGCGCCGATTTCACCCGTCCGGTGGAACTGCCCGAGCCGCAGAACGAACCCGCGCGGCGGTTGCTGTTCTTCCCCGGCTCCACGCTCGGCAATTTCGCCCACGATGACGCGGTCGCCCTGCTCGACGCCATGCGCCAGACCATGGGTCCGAACGGCCTGGCCCTGATCGGCATCGACCTGCACAAGGACCCAGCGCTGATCGAGGCCGCCTACAACGACGCCGCAGGTGTCACTGCCGCCTTCACCCTCAACCTGCTGCAACGGCTCAACCGTGAGATCGGCAGCGACTTCGACCTGGCCAGCTTCCAGCACCGCGCCCGCTACAGCGTGCCGCGCCTGCGCATCGAAACCGAACTGGTCAGCACCCGCGCCCAGCGCGTGCACGTGGCCGGGCGCAGCTTCGATTTCGCCAAAGGCGAGGCGATGACCGTGGAATACAGCCACAAGTACACCGACGCCTCGTTCGCCGCCCTGGTCGCCGAAGCAGGCCTGCGCGTGCGCACCCAGTGGGACGCCGCCTCGCCGGCCTTCGGATTGCGCCTGCTGCAACGGGCCTGACCGCGTGGCTTGCCGCTATGATGCGGTTCTACTTGGCTGCACGGATTCACGCCAATGAGGTTCACCTCCGTCGGATTGCTCGGCGCGTTGTGCCTGGCCAGCGGCCCGCTCGCGGCCGCGCCACAGGACGACTTCGACCGCTGCCTGTCAGCGCTGCAGCCGCAGGCCATCAAGCAGGGCGTCAGTGCCGCCGGCTTCACACGGTTCACTGCGGGTCTCACCCCGGACCTGAGCGTATTGCCGCTGCTCGACGCGCAACCCGAATTCACTACCCCGCTGTGGGACTATCTCGCCGCGCTGGTCGATACCCAGCGTGTCGATGACGGGCGCGCGCAGCTGGTCCAGCACCGCGACCTGCTCGCCCGCGTGTCGGCCGAGTACGGCGTCGATCCGGCCACCATCGTCGCGGTCTGGGGCGTGGAGAGCGACTACGGACGGGTATTCGGCAAGCGTCCGCTGCTGCAGTCGCTGGCCACGCTGTCCTGCAACGGCCGCCGCCAACCGTTCTTCCGGGGCGAGCTGCTGGCCCTGCTCAAGCTGCTCGATGCCGGTGACCTGGGCGCGGACGGCCTGACCGGCTCGTGGGCCGGAGCGTTCGGGCATACCCAGTTCATGCCCTCCACCTACGCCCGCATCGCGGTGGACGGCGACGGCGATGGCCGCCGCGACCTGGTCGCCAGCATTCCGGACGCGCTGGCCTCCACCGCCAACTACCTGAAGCAGGCCGGCTGGCGCACCGGCCAGCCGTGGGGCATCGAGGTCACGCTGCCGCCGGGCTTCAATGCCAGCCTGGCCGGACGTACCCAGCGCAAGCCGCTGGCCGACTGGCGCGGCATGGGCATTACCCCCGTGGGTGGTGGGGCACTGGCCCCCGAAGGCCTGCCGGCAGACGCCAATGCCGCGCTGCTGCTGCCCACCGGCGCCAAGGGCCCGGCCTGGCTGGTGTTCCGCAACTACGATGCGATCTACGCCTATAACGCCGCCGAAAGCTACGCACTGGCCATCGCCACCCTGGCCGACCGCCTGCGCGGCGGGTCGGGCACCGTCACCGCCTGGCCGACCGACGACCCCGGCTTGGGCCGTACCGAACGGCGCGAGCTGCAGACCCTGCTGCTGGCCCGTGGGCATGACATCGGCGCCGCCGACGGCATGGTCGGCACCGCCACCCGGCGCGCCATCCAGCTCGAACAACAGCAGCTCGGCTGGCCCACTCCCGACGGCCGTGCCGGCCAACGCATCCTCACCACCCTGCGCACCGCGCCCCCCTTGCCCAAACCCACTACCGCCATGCCCGACAGCACCGTGTTCACCCTGCCGCCCAACCACGCCGCCTACGTGCAGTCGCCGGCCCCGCCCAGCGCGCCCCTGCCGAAGCTGGAGGGGCTGAGCCTGATGGAACTGCAGGGCTTCCCGGCCTGGAAGGTGGAAACCCCGCTGGCCAGCGCCGCGATCTCGGTGTTCGGCGGCCAGTTGCTGTCGTTCGTTCCCAAGGGGGGCCAGGACCTGCTGTGGCTGTCGCCCACCGCGCAGGCGCTGCCAACCCCGATCCGCGGCGGCAGCCCGGTGTGCTGGCCGTACTTCGGCCGCCAGGGGCAGGGCAAGGATGTGCCGTCGCACGGATTCGTGCGCAACGTGCCGTGGACGCTGAAGGACGCACGCCGCGAGGCGGATGGCACCGTGGTGCTGACCCTGGCTCCACCGACGCTGGACAACCTGGACCTGCACCTGACCATGCAGGTGCGCATCGGCCGCACCCTGGAACAACAGCTGATTACCGAGAACACCGGTTCCACCCCGGTCACCTTCACCCAGGCCCTGCACAACTACTTCAAGGTCAGCGACGCCCTGCAGGTCAGCGTGTCCGGCCTGGACGGCCTGAGCTACCTGGACAAGTTCGAGGACTACGCCACTCCGCGTATCCAGAAGGGCGACTGGTCGCTCAACGACCCACGCGACCCCGGCCGCAGCGACCGCATCTACACCCAGGCCGGTGGCCGCTACGTCCTGAAGGACCCGGGCCTCAAGCGCCGCATCGAGATCACCACCCAGGGCAGCCGCTCACTGGTGGCCTGGAACCCCGGCGAAAAGGGCGCAGCCGGCATGGCCGACGTCGGCCCCGGCTGGAAGAACTACGTGTGCCTGGAAGCCGCCAACGCCGGCCCCGACGTAGTGACCCTCGCCCCCGGCGCCCGCCACATCCTCAAGCAAACCTTCAACGTCCAACCGCTCTGAAACACGGCCCGTATGGTGGCCGCCGACCCGTGGCTCGTAGTGCCGGCCGCCGGCCGGCTCCACGCACCTCCGTCCGAAGCGCACCCCTCACGCCACCATTCGCGGCCGCAACACCACCAGGCAGATCCCCCCAGCCACCAGCCCCCAGAAGGCCGACCCGATCCCGGCCAGCGACAACCCAGAGGCCGTCACCAGGAAAGTCACCAGCGCCGCCTCGCGGTCGGCTTCCTCGCGAAGGGCGGTCGCCAGGCTGTTGGCAATGGTGCCGAACAACGCAATACCGGCAACGCAGGCC
>NZ_CP115543.1:4270000-4272500 GCF_031834615.1 Stenotrophomonas aracearum | reverse complement strand
AGTCGTAGTCGATGGGAAGCAGGTTAATATTCCTGCACCTCGCGTAAGTGCGATGGAGGGACGGAGAAGGTTAGGTGTACCCGGCGTTGGTTGTCCGGGGGAAAGGCGGTAGGTTTGGATCTTTGGCAAATCCGGGATCCTCTAAGACCGAGCACCGAGACGAGTCTTTAAGACAAAGTCACTGATACCACGCTTCCAGGAAAAGCTCCTAAGCTTCAGCTTACGCAGACCGTACCGTAAACCGACACAGGTGGGTAGGATGAGAATTCTCAGGCGCTTGAGAGAACTCGGGTGAAGGAACTAGGCAACATGGCACCGTAACTTCGGGAGAAGGTGCGCCCTTTTTGGTGGCTCATGCGAGCTATAGCTGAAGAGGGCCGCAGAAACCAGGCCGCTGCGACTGTTTATCAAAAACACAGCACTCTGCAAACACGAAAGTGGACGTATAGGGTGTGACGCCTGCCCGGTGCTGGAAGGTTAATTGATGGGGTCAGCCGCAAGGCGAAGCTCTTGATCGAAGCCCCAGTAAACGGCGGCCGTAACTATAACGGTCCTAAGGTAGCGAAATTCCTTGTCGGGTAAGTTCCGACCTGCACGAATGGCGTAACGACAGCGGCGCTGTCTCCACCCGAGACTCAGTGAAATTGAAATCGCTGTGAAGATGCAGCGTTCCCGTGGCAAGACGGAAAGACCCCGTGAACCTTTACTATAGCTTTACACTGAACGTTGAGTTCGTCTGTGTAGGATAGGTGGGAGGCTATGAAACTGTGGCGCTAGCTGCAGTGGAGCCATCCTTGAAATACCACCCTGTCGTGCTTGACGTTCTAACCTGGGCCCATTATCTGGGTCGGGGACCGTGTATGGTGGGTAGTTTGACTGGGGCGGTCTCCTCCTAAAGAGTAACGGAGGAGCTCGAAGGTACGCTCAGCGCGGTCGGACATCGCGCACTGTGTGCAAAGGCATAAGCGTGCTTGACTGCAAGATCGACGGATCAAGCAGGTAGGAAACTAGGACTTAGTGATCCGGTGGTTCTGTATGGAAGGGCCATCGCTCAACGGATAAAAGGTACTCCGGGGATAACAGGCTGATACCGCCCAAGAGTTCATATCGACGGCGGTGTTTGGCACCTCGATGTCGGCTCATCACATCCTGGGGCTGTAGTCGGTCCCAAGGGTATGGCTGTTCGCCATTTAAAGTGGTACGCGAGCTGGGTTCAGAACGTCGTGAGACAGTTCGGTCCCTATCTGCCATGGGCGTTGGAGATTTGAGAGGGGCTGCTCCTAGTACGAGAGGACCGGAGTGGACGAACCTCTGGTGTTCCGGTTGTCACGCCAGTGGCATTGCCGGGTAGCTATGTTCGGAAGCGATAACCGCTGAAAGCATCTAAGCGGGAAGCGCGCCTCAAGATGAGATCTCCCGGGGCACAAGCCCCCTGAAGGAACCATATAGACTATGTGGTTGATAGGTCAGGTGTGTAAGTACAGCAATGTATTGAGCTAACTGATACTAATGATCCGTGTGGCTTGACCATATAACCTCAAGTTGCCTTGGCCGACATGACATGTCGATGGATACCAAGTGCACGCTACGTCACAAGACCTATGAGAGGCTGGCGCTGATATGCGCGTCCCTTCGCAAAAGCCTGCACATCCATGTGCAGACTCTAAGAAGGCACCGCATCTGCGACACTCCAACCGTCTCCCTGGTGAAATTAGCGCTGTGGAACCACCCGATCCCATCCCGAACTCGGAAGTGAAACGCAGCTGCGCCGATGGTAGTGTGGCTCAAGCCATGCGAGAGTAGGTCATCGCCAGGGTTTACACCCGAGAACCCCGTTGCTTGCGCAACGGGGTTTTCCTTTTTTTGCAAGCACATGCTTTTTGCTGCACTTGCAGCAACAACTTCAACAGGAACTTCAAGTTCACGTCACAAGTTGTTGACAGATTCGAAAAGCCTGACATAATAGGCGGCTCGCAACGACGAAACGCCCTCGGGTGCTTCGGTCCCAGGTCACCGGGAACCACCTCTAAAAAAGGTGTTGACGAAGCGGATTTGCCGGCTATAATGGGCGGCTCGCAACGACGGAAACGTCGGGGCACACGGAGGAAGGCGCTGAGGCCGACTCCAAAGTTCTTTGACAGTATGCGCAGGTATCTTGTGAAGGCGCCTGCAGGAAGGATGTATGTCCATCTTGCAGACGTTTGATCAAGCAACATATCAATTGTTTTAAAAGCAAGCGAAACGTTGCCAGCGGTCAAGCATCTGCAGCTTTAAATTTTTAGTCTTCGGACTATGCAGTTTTAAGTGAAGAGTTTGATCCTGGCTCAGAGTGAACGCTGGCGGTAGGCCTAACACATGCAAGTCGAACGGCAGCACAGGAGAGCTTGCTCTCTGGGTGGCGAGTGGCGGACGGGTGAGGAATACATCGGAATCTACCTTTTCGTGGGGGATAACGTAGGGAAACTTACGCTAATACCGCATACGACCTTCGGGTGAAAGC
>NZ_CP115543.1:300000-442500 GCF_031834615.1 Stenotrophomonas aracearum | reverse complement strand
TCGTCGTGACCCGGAGGTCTTTTCGTCGAAGCGAGCCGCCTATTATGTCAGGCTTTTCGTTTCCGTCAACACCTTCTTTCGAAGAAGTTGGCGTCCTGTTCCTTCGCGGTTGCCGCCTTGCGGTGGCCCCTGCGTCGGGGGAGGGAAAGTATGTCCCCAACTGCTTCTTTTGTGAAGGGGGTCCGTGACTTTTTTTCACGGAACTGTGCATTCATTCATGCCAGCCCCGCGCCCGAAGGCGCGGAACCCTTGTGGCGCTTAGGCGGCCACCAGCAACACGCGGGCGAAGTTGCGCTTGCCGACCTGCAGCAGCCCTTCGAAGCCAGGCACGAACAGCTGCTGGGCGTCGGCTACTACTACGCCATCCACTTTCACCGCGCCTTCCTTGAGCTTGCGCGACGCCTCGGAATTGCTCGGGGTGACGCCGGCAGCGGTGAGCAACGCACCAATACGCAGGCCCTCGGCCGGAATCGCCACTTCCTGCAGCGGCAGCAGGGTCACGTCGCCCTGCCCGGTCACGGCGGCGTTCCAGCCGGCAATGGCCAGTTCGGCGGCGTCGGCGTCATGGAAGCGGGTGGTCAGTTCACGCGCCAGGCGCAGCTTGACCTCGCGCGGGTTCAGGCTGCCGGCGGCGACCTGCTCACGCAGGCTGACGGCTTCGGCCTGGCTGATGTCGAAGGACAGCAGCTCGATCCAGCGCCACATCAGGTCGTCGCCGATCTTCATGGTCTTGGTGACCATGTCGATGGCCGGCTCGCTGATGCCGATGTAGTTGTTGAGCGACTTGGACATCTTGGCCACGCCGTCCAGGCCTTCCAGCAGCGGCATGGTCAGCACGATCTGCGGCTTCTGGCCGTAGTGCTCCTGCAGGCCACGGCCCATCAGCAGGTTGAACTTCTGGTCGGTGCCGCCCAGTTCGACGTCCGCTTCCAGCGCCACCGAGTCGTAGCCCTGGACCAGCGGGTACAGGAACTCATGGAGGGCGATGGACTGCTGGGCGGCGTAGCGCTTGGCGAAGTCGTCGCGCTCGAGCATGCGCGCCACGGTGTGCTGGCCGGCCAGGCGGATCATGTCGGCCGCGCCCATCTTGCCGAACCACTCGGAATTGAAGCGCACTTCGGTCTTTTCGCGGTCCAGCACCTTGAACACCTGCTCCTCGTAGGTGCGCGCGTTGGCCAGCACGTCGTCCTTGCTGAGCGGCTTGCGGGTGGCGTTCTTGCCGGACGGGTCGCCGATCATGCCGGTGAAGTCGCCGATCAGGAAGATCACCTGGTGGCCGAGGTCCTGGAACTGGCGCAGCTTGTTGAGCAGCACGGTATGGCCCAGGTGCAGGTCCGGGGCGGTGGGGTCGAAACCGGCCTTGACCCGCAGCGGGCGGCCGCTTTCCAGCCGCTGGCGCAGCTCCTCGATCTTGAGGACTTCGTCGGCGCCACGGCCGATCTGGGCAAGGGCTTGTTCAATCGAGGACACGTGCAACTCCCGGCGATGCCTTATTTACATGAATGACGTTAAGTACAAGTTAACCGCAAGCGCTTCACAAAAGCCAATAGGCACAAGGGTTTGACGCGGTATTTATACCTGTCTATGTTACCGACGTTTGGGCCCGTGATCCGGGTCAGCCAGGAACTTATCGACGATGCTGAATACCGATCAAGGCCGAGCGCGCAAGCAGCGCTTCAAGGAACGCCTTCACGTTCTCCACGACACCGCCCTGCATCGGAAGCTTCGCCAGCACCTTCCCGCGGCCTTCAACGAGCGTTGGACCCGCCGCCACTGGATGCATGCCAGCCTGTTCGCCACCATCGGCGCGCTGGTCGCCACGATCGTGCCGGGCTTCTCGCACACCATCGACGCCCCCTACTCCCTCAGCCATTCCACGCTCGCCCTGCCGTTGCCGCCGCTGTCCCAGGAGCGCATGAAGCAGGTGCCCGGCGACAGCTGGCAGGTCCTCCGCGTGCAGCGCGGGCAGACCCTGAGCGACCTGTTCGACGAGGCCGGCATTCCGGCCACGGTGATGCACCAGGTGCTGGACCACCCGGGCGTGCGCGATTCGCTGGTGAAGCTGCGCCCCGGCACCGAGATCGGCTTCGACCTGCCGCTGTCCGGCGAGCTGCGCACCATCCGCTATGACCGCGATGGCGACAACCGCGTGGAGCTGAGCCTCAAGGACGGCAAGATCACCGAGAAGGTCAGCAAGCGCGAGAGCTCCACCCGCCGGGTGGTGACCAGCGGCGAGATCACCAGTTCGCTGTATGCGGCCGCGCGCAAGGCCGGGCTGTCGCCGTCGGCGATCGCGACCATGACCGACGAGATCTTCAAGTACGACATCGACTTCTCCAAGGACCTGCAGCCGGGCGACCGCTTCAGCGTGGTCATGGACGAAACCTGGCGCGAAGGCGAGAAGGTGGACACCAGCAAGATCCTGGCGGCGACCTTCACCTCCGGCGGCAAGACCTACAGCGGCTTCCGCTTCGACCGCAACGGCAAGAGCGAGTACTTCGACGTCAGCGGCCGCCCGCTGAAGAAGAGCTTCATCCGCATGCCGATCCCGTTCGCGCGCCTGAGCTCCACCTTCGGCGCGCGCAAGCACCCGGTGCTGGGCAAGATGCGCATGCACAAGGGCGTGGACTACGCCGCGCGCACCGGTACCCCGATCATGGCCGCCGGCGATGCCCGCGTGCAGTTCGCCGGCGTGCAGCGCGGGTACGGCAACGTGGTGATCCTGGACCACGGACGGGGCCACACCACCCTGTACGGGCACATGTCGCGCTTCGGCAAGATCAAGACCGGCCAGCGCGTGGCGCAGGGCACGGTGATCGGCTACGTCGGCTCGACCGGCCTGGCCACCGGCCCGCACCTGCACTACGAATTCCGCGTCAACGGCGTGCACCGCAACCCGCTGTCGGTGACGATGCCGCCGCCGGAGCCGCTGCAGGGCAGCGAGCTGGTCGCCTTCCGCGCGCAGACCGCGCCGGCACTGGCACGCATCCAGGGCATGGAGAAGCTGATCTATGCCGACGCCAGCCCCACGCCGAAGGCCGACAAGGCCGCCACCACCACGGCCAGCACCGCCAAGCCGGCCAAGGGCAGCCGCGGCTGATCGCCGCGCGGTGCAGCGCGCGCAGCTGATGCGCGCGCATTGACGGCGGCAACAGGTTGCGCGGAAGCTGCACGCACCCTGTTGAACCGCCTGGCCATGACCGCACCTGATCTCTCTACCCCGCTCTACCTGGGCCTGATGTCCGGCACCAGCGCCGATGGCATCGACGCCGCGCTGGTGCAGTTCCCCGACCACGGTGGCTGCCGCTTCGTGCAGGGCCTGACCCATGCCTGGGACCCGGCCCTCCGCGCCGAACTGGTGGCGCTGGGCGAAGGCGGCGAGCTGGGCTCACTGGATACGCTGGGCCGGATCGATGCGCAGATCGGAATCGCGTTCGCGGCCGCTGCCAACCGCCTGCTGGAACAGGCCGCGCTGGATCCGCCCCGGGTCGCGGCGATCGGTTCGCATGGGCAGACCGTGCGGCACCGCCCGCTGGCCGATCCGGCTTTCACCTGCCAGCTGGGCGACGCGAACCGGATTGCCGAGCTGACCGGGATTACCACGGTGGCCGACTTCCGCCGCCGCGACGTGGCCGCCGGCGGGCATGGCGCGCCGCTGATGCCAGCTTTCCACCTGGCCATGCTGGGCACCGCCGATGAAGACCGCGCGGTGTTGAACCTGGGCGGGATCGCCAACCTCACTTTGATTCCGCGCGAAGGAACCCCTCGCGGGTTCGATACCGGGCCGGCGAATGCGCTGATGGATGCGTGGTGCGAGCGGCATCGTGGGGTGCCGTTCGATGCGGACGGCGCGTTCGCGGCCAGCGGGCGGGTCGATGAGGAGGTGCTGGCGCAGTGGCGTTCCGAGCCGTGGTTCGCGCTGCCGCCGCCGAAGAGTACAGGGCGGGAGCAGTTCCACCTGGCGTGGGCCGAGGCGGCGCTGGATGGGCGTGGGCTGGCGCCGGCGGATGTACAGGCGACCTTGCTGGAATTGACGGCGGCTACCGTGGCCGATGCATTGCTGGCGCACCTGCCGGAGGCGAAACGGGTGCTGGTGTGTGGTGGCGGGGTGCGGAATCCCCAGTTGCTGCGGCGGCTCAGCGCGCGGCTGCCTGGGGTGGTGGTGGAGTCCAGTGCGGTGCATGGGTTGGACCCGGACTATCTGGAGGCGATGGGGTTTGCCTGGTTGGCGCACCGGACGTTGCAAGGGCTGCCGGGGAACTTGCCGAGTGTTACCGGGGCGCGTGGGCCGCGGATTTTGGGGGCGATTTATCCGGCTTGAGCCGGGTGATGCGTCGGTGTCGATCCGGGGTCATGCCGTAATCGGTCGTGGGGAGTGCGTCGGCGGTCGACTCGGGTGCGACCCTACCGAATCAGCATGCGCAGCGGGGGAGTCAGAAGGCTTTGACGTCGGGGAGCGCCTGCAGGGCCGCGATGGCGTCGGCCAGGGCGTTTACTTCGGGGTCGTGGAAGCCGCTGCGGACTTCCAGTTCGCTGGCGAACAGGCCCTGCTCGAGCAGGACCACGCAGGTGTGCTCGCGGGTCCAGCCACGGGCGACCGCGACCCGCCGGATGCGCTCGTTGAGCAGCGGGTCGAGATCCCGCAGCACTAGATCAGCCATGTGTTTCCCCCTGTTGGCAACGCACCGCCCCCACGGCACAACGGGGTCGATCATGGCCCACCCGGCGGCGGCGGGCAACTGCGTGCCGGACGAAGCCGGCTCAGGGGTTGCTGCGGTCGCGGATGCGCGGCCATAGCCAGACCAGCAGCAGCAGCGTCGGCAGTACCGTGGCCGAGCTGAGGATGAAGAAGGTGCTGTAGGAAGTGGCTTCGACGATGTAGCCGGAGGCGCCGCCCATGAACTTGCCGGGCAGGTTGGCCAGCGAGACCAGCAGGGCGTACTGGGTGGCGGTGAAGTTGCGGTCGGTCAGCGAGGACATGAAGGCCACCAGCACCGTGCCGGCAAAGCCCTGGAACAGGTTGTCCGCGCTCAGGGCGGCGTAAAACGCCCACAGCTGCCCGGGGTTGTGCGCCATCAGCAGGAACGCCAGGTTGGACAGCGCCACGCCGAGCGCGGCCACCAGCAACATGCGGCGGAAGCCGAAGGCCGCGACCGCGATGCCACCGACAAACGCGCCGCCGATGCCCATCCAGACCCCGAACAGCTTGGACACCGTGGCGATGTCGGCCTTGGTGAAGCCGGAGTCCAGGTAGAACGGGCCGGCCATCACGCCGATCACCTGGTCCGGGAACTTGTACAGGCCGACGAAGGCGAGCAGTACCAGCGCCAGCACCACGCCATTGGTGGTGAAGAAGCTGGCGATGGGTTGCCAGAACGCGCCGAAGAAATCGATGCGGCGCTGCATCCGCACTTCCGGCTGGGCCGGCTCGCGGCAGAACAGGGTGGTGGCGATCGGCAGCACCATCAGCGAGGCCATGGCCAGGTAGGCCACGATCCAGCCTTCGAACTGGGCCAGGTACAGCGCGCCGGCGCCGGCCAGGATCAGGCCGATGCGGTAGCCCAGCGTGTAGGTAGCGGCGAGCGCGGCCTGGGCGCTTTCCGGTGCGATTTCGATGCGGTAGGCATCCACCACCGAATCCTGGGTGGCGCCGGCGAACGAGGCCGCGAGCACCCAGAGCACCAGCGGGGTCACGCCCAGTTCGGGACGCACGAACGCCAGGGCGAACAGGCCGCCGGTGACGCCGACCTGCGAGGCCAGCAGCCAGGAACGGCGGCGGCCGAGGAAGCCGATCAGCGGGAACGCGTAGCGGTCGATCAGCGGCGCCCAGACGAACTTCAGCAGGTAGAAGAAGCTGGCCAGGCTGATCAGGCCGATGCTGCCCAGGTCCAGCCCGACGTCACGCAGGCGGGTGGACAGGGTCTGCGAGGCGATCAGCAGGAACGGCAGGCCGCTGCCGAAGCCCAGGAACGCCATGGTCAGCGCCGAGGGCGTGCCGAACGCGCGCTTGATGCCGGCCCAGCCCTTGTAGGACACCGGCGCCGCCGCTTCACTCATGGGGCGTAGTCCACCGTGAACGGGGCATGGTCGGAGAAGCGCTCATCGCGGTAGATCGAGCAGCCGCGCAGGCGCTCGCGCAGGCCGGGGCTGACGAACTGGTAGTCGATGCGCCAGCCCACGTTGTTGGCCCGGGCCGCGCCACGGTTGCTCCACCAGGTGTAGTCCTCGCCGGTGGGATGCAGCAGGCGGTAGGCGTCGGTCCAGCCCTGGCCGGCGCCGACATCCAGCGCCTGGCCGGCGTCCACGCACTGGCCGTTGAGCCAGTCGCGCTCGGGCGGCAGGCAGCCGGAGTTCTTCTGGTTGGACTTCCAGTTCTTGATGTCCAGCGCCGAACGCACGATGTTCCAGTCCCCGCAGAGCACGTAGTCGCGGCCGCTGGCCAGCCATTCGGCCAGGATCGGGCGCAGCCATTCCATCACTTCGTACTTGAAGCCCTGGCGCAGGTCGCCCGAGCTGCCCGAGGGGATATAGAAGGAGACCACGCTGAGTTTGCCGTAGCGGGCCTCGATGTAGCGGCCCTCGTCGTCGAACGGGGCCCAGCCCAGCGAGGTGATGACCTGGTCGGGCTCACGCTTGCTGTAGATGGCCACGCCGCTGTAGCCCTTCTTGGTGATTGCGTCACGGTAGAAGCAGTGGTGGCCGTCCGGACGGAACATCGGGTCGGTCAGCTGGTCTTCCTGCGCCTTGGTCTCCTGGATGCACAGCACGTCGGCGTCCTGGGCACGGAACCACTCGAGAAAGCCCTTGGTGGCGGCGGAACGGATGCCATTGGCGTTGAAACTGATGATGCGCATGCTGACCCGGATACAAGAGCGGTAACCGACAAAGCATACCGGGTTGCCCGGCCCATCGGCTGGCCGGATCCGGCCACCGCAGCGGCCTGCGGCAGGGGGTCACGAGCCTGAATTGGCAGGGATGCATTAGCATCTGCGCTCCAAGAGAATTGAATAGAGCTTCAGATGAGCGACCACCGTTACCGTTTCCTGCAGCTGGCGCTGACCGCCGATGCGCTGCGTTTTGGCCAGTTCACCCTCAAGTCGGGCCGCCTGAGCCCCTACTTCTTCAATGCCGGCCGTTTCGATTCCGGCGCGAAGATGGCCCAGCTGGCCGCCTGCTACGCCGATGCGGTGGAAGCCACCGGCCTGAAGTTCGACGTCGTGTTCGGCCCGGCCTACAAGGGCATTCCGCTGGCCACCGCCACCGCCTGCGAGTTCGCCCAGCGCGGCCGCGACCTGCCGCTGAGCTTCAACCGCAAGGAAGCCAAGGCGCACGGCGAAGGCGGCAACCTGATCGGCGCGGACATGAACGGCAAGCGCGTGCTGATCGTGGACGACGTGATCACCGCCGGCACCGCCATCCGTGAGGCGCTGACCATCATCAAGCAGGCCGGCGGCACCCCGGCCGGCATCGTGGTGGCGCTGGACCGGCAGGAGATCGCCTCGGAAGACGACCGCCGTTCGGCCGCCCAGGCCGTGGCCGAAGAAGCCGGCATTCCGGTGGTGGCCGTGGCCACGCTGGGCGACCTGCTTGATTTTGCCTCCGGAAATCCGGAACTTGTCGGGTACCGGCAGCCGCTGGAGGACTATCGGTCCCGCTACGGCAGCCGTCCTACGCGTTGAGAGCAGGGGGCTCCCATGTCCAGGATTGCCACGTTCACCATGATCGGCCTGCTGCTGGCCGCGCCCGTGCTCGGCGCACAGGCGCAGGCCAAGCGCAGCAGCACCGATGCCAAGGCCAAGAAGCTGTACTGCTGGAACAAGGGCAGTGAGCGGATCTGCAGCGATGCCCTGCCGCAGGAGGCGGTGAACAGCGCGCGCGAGGAATTCAGCGTCAACAGCGGCCTGCGCAAGGGTGGCGTGGAGCGCACCCTGACCGAGGAAGAGCGTGCCGACGCCGCCGTTGCGGCGGCGCAGGCCCAGCTGGACCAGGCGGCGGAAGACACCCGCAAGCGCACCGAGCAGGCGATGCTCTCCACCTACGAGGACGAAGCCGACCTGCGCCGCGTGTTCGTGGAGCGCACCGGGATCCTGGACAACAACGTGAACACCGCCAACTACAACGTGGCCAGCCTGCGCGACGCGCTGGTGACGTTGCTGGGCAGCGCGGGCGACCGCGAACTGGCCGGCCAGCCGGTGCTGCCCAAGCAGGCCGAGGACATCCGCCTGCGCCACGCCGAACTGGTGACCCAGAAGCGCATGCAGGCCTCGTACCTGGACCAGCGCAAGGCGCTGGATGCGGAGATCGAGGAGACCCTGCAGCGGTACCGGTTGTTGAAGGGTGTGGAGACCGACCCGCGCGGGTAAGGGTTGAAGGAGCCGGGCAGAGCCCGGCTCTACTTTTTACGGCCTTTTTACGCTCCTGCACCGGCTTGGGCGTGGAGCGTTTACGCGCCCGGGGACCACCATGACGGCCTGACGTGGAGTGGTTCCACCTGGACGTCCCATGAGCCTGACCCTGCCTGTTGTTGCTGCCGCCGCCGCGGCGAGCCCTACCCTGCCTGCCTGGCTTTCGCTGGTGTGCGGGGTGCTGGTGCTCGTTGCCGCCGCCTACCTGCTGTACGTCGTGCTTGCGCCCGAAAAGTTCTGACCGGAGCCGACCATGACCGAGATCCTGTTGATCCTGCTGGCCAGCATCGTGCTGGCCTTTCCGCTTGGGCTGTACCTGGCCCGGGTGATGCGCGGTGGGCCGATGCGCGGCGACGCGCTGTTTGCCTGGATTGAGAAGCCGCTGTACCGCGTGCTGGGCGTGAATCCGCTGCGCGGCATGTCCTGGCGCGGCTACGTGGGCGCGTTCCTGCTGAGCAACCTGGTGATTGCCGTGCTGGTGCAGACGGTGTTCATGACCCAGGCCTGGCTGCCGTTCAACCCCGACCAGATTCCCAACATGCGCTGGGACACGGCGCTGCACACGATGGTCTCGTTCCTGACCAACACCAACCAGCAGCACTACTCCGGCCAGGCGCAGCTGTCGTACTTCTCGCAGATGACCGCGATCACCGGCCTGCAGGTCGTCACCCCGATGATGGGCCTGGCACTGGTGGTGGCCACGCTGCGGGCGCTGTTCGGTACCGCTCCGGAAGGCGAACCCGCCGACCCTGCCCTGCCGGCCGACCGCCGCATCGACGTGGGCAACTACTACGCCGACGTGGTGCGTTCGTGCGTGCGCTTCATGCTGCCGCTGTGCCTTCTGTGGGCCGTGCTGCTGACCAGCCAGGGCGTGCCCTCCACGCTGGCGGGTGGCCCCACCGCCACGCCGATCGACGCCACGGCCGGCATGGACAGCCAGAAGCTGCCGCTGGGCCCGGTCGCTGCAATGGTCGCGGCCAAGCAGCTGGGTGCCAACGGGGGCGGCTGGTACGGCCCCAACAGCAGCATGCCGCTGGAAAACCCGACCCCGCTGTCGAACGCACTGGAACTGATCGGCATCCTGCTGATCCCGATCGCGGTGGTGTTCATGCTCGGCGCCTTCACCGGGCGCAAGCGCCTGGCCGGGCTGGTGTTCGGCTGCATGCTGGCGATGTCCAGCGTCTCGGTGGCCGCCACGGTGTGGCTGGAAGGCCATTCGGCCACGGCCGCCAGCCCGCTGCTGATGGAAGGCAAGGAAGTGCGCTTCGGTGCCGACGGCACGGCCTTGTGGGCGGCGATCACCACCCAGGTCTCCAACGGCTCGGTCAACGGCATGCACGATTCGCTCAGCCCGCTGGCCGGTGCGGTGCCGATGGTGAACATGCTGGTCAGCGCGATCTGGGGCGGCATCGGCTGCGGCCTGCAGCAGTTCCTCGTGTATCTGCTGCTGGGTGTGTTCCTGGCCGGGCTGATGACCGGGCGTACCCCGGAACTGCTCGGCCGCAAGCTGGAAACCCCCCAGGTGCGCCTGCTCGCGTTGCTGGTGCTGCTGCAGCCGATCACCCTCCTGGCGTTCACCGCGATCACGCTGGCCATTCCCTCGATCACCGGCACCTCCAACCCGGCCTTCCATGGCGTCAGCCAGGTGTTCTACGAGTACGTGTCGGCCTTCGCCAACAACGGCTCGGGCTTCGAAGGACTGGGCGATGCCACGCCGTGGTGGAACCTGAGCTGCACCCTGGTGCTGCTGCTGGGCCGCTACCCGGTGCTGGTGATTCCGCTGATCGTCTGCGCCCAGCTGGCGGCCAAGCGGCGTGCGCCGGAATCGGCGGGGACGCTGCAGATTGAAACCCCGACCTTCGCGCTGACCCTGATCGCGCTGATCGTCGTCCTGACCGTATTGCAGTTCATGCCGGCGCTGGTGCTGGGGCCGGTTGCCGACCACCTGTCGCTGACGCTGCGCTGAGACGCGAGACCATGAGTACCTATCCCTTGAATGCAACTTCCACCCGCCGCCCACGCCTGCTTGATGGCGCCGGCCTGCGCCGGGCACTGCGCGATGCGGTGGTCAAGCTGTCGCCGCGCCACCTGCTGCACAGCCCGGTGATGGCGGTAGTGATGGTGGGCACGCTGGTCAGCCTGCTGGTCACGCTCACCGGCAACGCGCCGCTGGGCTTCGGCCTGGCGGTGACCGCCATCCTGCTGCTGACCGTGCTGTTCGGCAATTTCGCCGAAGCGGTGGCCGAAGCGCGCGGTCGTGGCCAGGCTGCGTCGCTGCGCCGTGCACGCCAGGACCTGAGCGCACGTCGCCTTGCAGCCGCGCATGCCGGTGCCAGTGAAACCCAGGTACCGGCCGCCGAGCTGCGCCCGGGCGACCATGTGATCGTCAGTGCCGGCGAGCTGGTGCCTGCCGACGGCGAGATCGTGCACGGCCTGGCCACCATCAACGAAGCGGCGGTGACCGGCGAGTCGGCCCCGGTGCTGCGCGAGGCCGGCACCGACCGCAGCGGCGTGATCGGCGGCACCAAGGTGCTCTCCGACCAGATCATCGTGAAGATCACCGCCGAGCCGGGGCACAGTTTCCTGGACCGCATGATTGCGCTGGTGGAAGGCGCCAACCGGCAGAAGACGCCGAACGAGGTGGCCCTGACCCTGCTGCTGGCGGCGATGACGCTGACCTTCCTGGTGGTGGTGGCCACGCTGCCGGCGATCGGTGCGTTCGTCGGGGTGAAGGTCGACCCGCTGCTGCTGATCGCGCTGCTGGTGTGCCTGATTCCGACCACCATCGGTGGGCTGCTGCCGGCGATTGGCATTGCCGGCATGAACCGTGCGCTGGCCGCCAACATCCTGGCCAAGAGCGGCAAGGCGGTGGAAGTGGCCGGCGACGTGGACGTGCTGCTGCTCGACAAGACCGGCACCATCACCCACGGCGACCGCCAGGCCAGCCACTTCCACGCGCTGGCCGGAATCGAGGCGACCCAGCTGCGCGAAGCGGCGCTGCTGTCCTCGCTGGCCGACCCGACCCCGGAGGGCAAATCCATCGTGCGCCTTGCGCGTGAGCAGGGTTGCACCACGAGCGAGCCTGACAAGGCGGAGTACCTCGCCTTCAGCGCGCAGACCCGCATGTCCGGCGTGGACCTGGACGGCGGCCGGCGCATCCGCAAGGGCGCCGCCGATGCGATCACCGCGTATGTGCGTGAGCTGGGCGGCAGCGTGCCGGCCGAGCTGGCCGGGCGGGTGGAACAGGTGGCGCGAAATGGCGCGACCCCGCTGGTGGTATGCGAAGGGCGCCACGTACTGGGCGTGATCGAGCTGAGCGACGTGGTCAAGCACGGCATGCGCGAGAAGTTCGCGCAGCTGCGCGCGATGGGCATCCGCACGGTGATGATCACCGGCGACAACCCGCTCACCGCTGCGGCCATTGCGGCCGAAGCGGGCGTGGACGACTACATCGCCGAGGCGCGCCCGGAAGACAAACTGGCCCGGATCCGCGCCGAGCAGGCCGGTGGACGGCTGGTGGCGATGGTCGGCGACGGCACCAACGATGCGCCCGCGCTGGCCCAGGCCGACATCGGTCTGGCGATGAACTCCGGCACCCAGGCGGCGAAGGAAGCCGGCAACATGGTGGACCTGGATTCGGACCCGACCAAGCTGCTGGCGGTGGTGGAAGTGGGCAAGCAGCAGCTGATCACGCGCGGCGCGCTGACCACGTTCTCGCTGGCCAACGATGTCTCCAAGTACTTCGCGATCCTGCCGGCGTTGTTCGCGGCGACGTTGCCGGCGATGGCGACGTTGAACGTGATGCAGCTGTCCAGCCCGCGCAACGCGGTGCTGGCGGCACTGATCTTCAACGCGCTGGTGATTCCGGCCCTGATTCCGCTGGCGCTGCGCGGTGTGCGCTTCCGCCCGGCCACGGCCACCGCGCTGCTGCGCCGGAACATGCTGGTGTACGGGCTGGGTGGCGTGCTGCTGCCGTTCGCGGCCATCAAGTTGATCGACCTCTTCCTCTTCTCGGTATTCGGCGCATGAACCGCTCTGCTGCTGTTTCGCTTTCCCCTCCGGCGCGTACCCGCGCCGCTGTTTCCGTCGCCCTGCAGCACCGGGGTGCACTGCGCCCGGCCATTGGGCTGGGTGTGGCCAGCCTGCTGGTGCTTGGGCTGGCGTATGCGGTGGGCACGACGACGGTCAGCCGCGCCCTGTTCCCCGCGAAGGCCGACGGCAGCCTGCTGGTCGTCGACGGCCAGGTGCGAGGTTCGCGCCTCGTCGCGCAGCCGTTTGCCGGGGACGGCTACTTCCAGACCCGGCCCTCGGCCGCCGGCTACGACCCGATGGCGGCGGCGGGCAGCAACCTGGCCCGCAGCAATCCGGCACTGCAGGAACGCGTGCGTGAGGCTACGGCGGCGGTCGCGCTTCGCGAGGGCGTGCCTACCAGTGCCGTACCCGGCGACCTGGTGACCCAGTCCGGTGCCGGCATGGATCCGGAGATCTCGCCACAGGCCGCAGCCGTGCAGGTGGCGCGGGTGGCGCGTGCGCGAGGCATGGACGCCGCGCAGGTAGAAGCCTTGGTGGCCGCGCAAACGGAGGGGCCGCAGTGGGGGGTGTTCGGGCAGCCACGGGTGAATGTGATGGAGCTCAATACGGCGTTGGATCACACTCTGCACCCATGACCGATTCCCGTACACGACAGGCCGATGCACTGGTGGAGAGCCTCCAGCGCGAGGCCGGTGGCAAGCTGACCGTGTTCCTGGGCGCCGCGCCCGGGGTGGGCAAGACCTACAGCATGCTCGGGCGCGCGCACGAGCAGCTGCGCCGGGGCGTGGACGTGGTGGTCGGGCTGGTGGAAACCCACGGCCGCGCGGAAACGGCCGCGCTGCTGGACGGCCTGCCGCAGGTGCCGCTGCTGCAGCGCGCGTACCAGCAGCATGCGCTGCAGGAAATGGATTTGGACGCGGTGCTGGCGCGCCACCCGGCGCTGGTGCTGGTGGACGAACTGGCCCACCGCAACGTGCCGGGCAGCCGCCACGAGCGGCGCTGGCAGGACGTGATGGAACTGCTGGACGCCGGCATCGACGTCTGGACCACGATCAACATCCAGCACCTGGAAAGCCTCAACGACGTGGTGATGCGCATCACCGGGGTGCGGGTCAGCGAGACCGTGCCCGATGCGGTGCTCGACCGTCTGCACGACATCGTGCTGGTCGACCTGCCGCCACGCGAACTGATCGAGCGCCTGCAGCAGGGTAAGGTGTACGTGCCAGAGCAGGCCGCGCAGGCGTTGCAGGCGTTCTTCTCGCCGGCCAACCTGACCGCGCTGCGTGAGCTGGCCATGCAGGAAGCGGCCGACCGGGTCGACACCAGCCTGCGCGAGACCCGCGCCGCACGCGGCGAAGGCAACCTGCCGCTGCGGCGGCGGGTGCTGGTGGCGATCGATGGCGGCGGCCAGAGCGAGTACCTGGTGCGGGTGGGCCGGCGCATCGCCGAACGGCGCGATGCGCCGTGGACGGTGGTGACCGTGCAGCGACGCCGCGAGGACGAAGGCACCCGCCGCGAGATCGACGCCGCGTTCGCGCTGGCCCGGCGGTTGGGCGGCGAGGCCGAGCTGCTGCACGGGCCAAGCATTGCCGACGCCCTGCTCGACCATGCCGCACACAACAGCGTGTCCACCCTGGTGCTGGGCCGCACCCGTGAGCGCCCATTCGCGCGCATGCTCAACCGCACCCTGACCCAGCAGCTGATCCAGCGCGGCGCGCACTACGAGATCACCATCATCGGTACTCCGCAGGCGCGCGCGCATGCGCGTCGCCATGGTCTTTCGATGCCGACCCTGAGCACCGGCCGCGATTCCCTGCTCGCCCTCACCGCGACCGCGCTGGCCTGCCTGGTGGCGCTGGTGGCCGAGCGCTGGGTGGGGCTGTACGACCTCTCGATGGTGTTCATCGTGGCGGTGGTGGTGGTGGCTGCACGCAGCCGTACCAGTGCGGCGGTGATGGCGGCGGCGTTGTGCTTCCTGGCCTACAACTTCTTCTTCATCTCGCCCCGCTTCACCTTCGCGATCAGCGCGCGCCAGGGCGTGATCACCGTGTTCCTGTTCCTGGTGGCGGCACTGGTGGCCGGGCGGCTGGCCTCGCGCCTGCGCATGCAGGTGGTGGCGCTGCGCGCGGCCAACCGGCATGCCAATGCACGCCAGGTACTGGGCGGGCAGCTGACCCGCGCGGCCAGCAACGAACAGGTGGCGCAGGCCGGGCGCGAGGCGCTGGAACAGGCGCTGGATGCACCGGCCTGGCTGCGCATCGGCGCCGACACCAGCACCAGCGGCAGCGCCGCGCCGGGCGACACCGACCTGGCCGCCGCCGACTGGGCGCAGCGCCATGGCCAGCCCAGCGGCCGCTTCACCGACACCCTGGCCGGCGCGGACTGGTGGTTCCTGCCGCTGCTGGACGGCGACGACCGGACCATCGGCGTGGCCGGCATCCGCTTCCCGCGTAGTGCGCCGCGGCTGACCCCGGAGCAGCGCCAGCTGGCCGAAGCGATGGTGGACGACATCGCGCAGGCGGCGCTGCGCACGCGGCTGGTTGCCGATCTGGAAAAGGCGCACGTGAGCAACGAGACCGAGCGGCTGCGCTCGGCACTGCTGTCCTCGGTGTCGCACGACCTGCGCTCGCCGCTGGCGGCGATGATCGGTTCGGCCGACAGCCTTTCCAGCTACGCCGATGCGATGGACGCGCGCGACCGGCGTGCGCTGCTGGACACCATCCTGGTGGAAGGCGAGCGGCTGGACCGCTACATCCAGAACCTGCTGGACATGACCCGGCTGGGCCACGAGGGCCTGAAGATCAACCGCGACTGGATCGGGGTGGACGAGCTGGTGGGCTCGGCCGCGCGCCGGCTGCAGCGCTACCAGCCGGAGGTGCGGCTGCAGCTGGACATTCCCGGCACGCTGGCACCGATCTGGGTGCATCCGGCGCTGGTGGAACAGGCGGTGTTCAACGTGATGGAGAACGCCGCCAAGTTCTCCCCGCCCGGCGCGGCGGTGGAAGTGCAGGCGCGGCTGGTGGACGGCGAGCTGCGCATCGACGTGCTGGACGCCGGCCCGGGCATTCCCGATGACGAGCGCGCGCGCATTTTCGATATGTTCTACAGCGTGGAGCGCGGCGACCGCGGCCGGCATGGTACCGGGCTCGGGCTGACCATCACCCAGGGCATGATCGGCGCGCACGGCGGCAGCGTGCAGGCGCTGCCGGGGCGCGACGGACGCGGTACCCTGATCCGCATCACGCTCCCGCTGCTGCAACCGCACCCTGCCGATGACCACGACGAATCCTGACGCCTCCCACGGCGTGCCACCGGCGCGCGTGCTGGTGATCGACGACGAAGCGCAGATCCG
Organism: Stenotrophomonas aracearum; assembly: GCF_031834615.1. Classification (NCBI taxonomy): domain Bacteria; kingdom Pseudomonadati; phylum Pseudomonadota; class Gammaproteobacteria; order Lysobacterales; family Lysobacteraceae; genus Stenotrophomonas; species Stenotrophomonas aracearum. The sequence continues at coordinate 426,711 of NZ_CP115543.1, read as the reverse complement.
CCGCTTCCTGGAGATCAGCCTGCGCGCGCAGGGTTACCGCGTGCTGCAGGCGGCCACCGGGCAGGACGGGCTGGAGCAACTGGTGGGCGAAGGCGCGGACCTGGTGATCCTGGATATCGGCCTGCCCGACATGGAAGGCCACCAGGTGCTGGCCGAGCTGCGCCAGTGGAGCCAGGTGCCGGTGATCATGTTGACCGTGCGCGCCAGCGAAACCGAAAAGGTGCTGGCGCTGGACAACGGCGCCAACGACTACGTGACCAAGCCGTTCGGCACCCAGGAGCTGATGGCGCGGGTGCGGGCGCTGCTGCGCACGCGCACGGTGTCGGCTGACGGGGTGTTGCCGCAGTTCGACGACGGCCACCTGCATATCGACCTGGTCCGCCGCGAGGTGCACCTGGACGGCGCGCCGGTGGCGCTGACCCGCAAGGAGTACGCGTTGCTGTCGCTGCTGCTGCGCAACGCCGGCCGGGTGGTGACCCAGCCGCAGATCCTGGCCGAAATCTGGGGGCCGACCCACCAGCACGACACGCATTACCTGCGCATCCTGGTGGGCAAGCTGCGCCACAAGCTGGGCGATTCCGCGCTCGATTCGAAGTACCTGTTCACCGAACCGGGCGTGGGTCTTCGATTCAAAGGGTAATGCCGGCCGCTGGCCGGCGCCTCAGAAACCCAGCTCAACCCCAGGCAGCAACGGCTGCAGCTGTTCGCGGAACAGCGCCTTGATGCGCTCCAGCGCCGCCTCGTCGTTGCCCTCGAAGCGCAGCACCAGCACCGGGGTGGTGTTGGAGGCACGCAGCAGCCCCCAACCGTCCGGGAAGTCGGCACGCAGGCCGTCGATGGTAGACAGGCGCGCGCCGAAGAACGGTGAGTCGTCCGCCTGCGCGGCAGAGACGAACAGCGACACCAGTGCATGCGGGGTGCCGTTCTCCACCGGCACCTTCAATTCCGGCGTGGAAACGCTGTCGGGCAGTTCATCCAGCACTTCCGACGGCGTCTCCTCGCGCTGGGCCAGGATTTCCAGCAGGCGCGAGGCGGCATACAGGCCATCGTCGAACCCGAACCAGCGTTCCTTGAAGAAGAAGTGGCCGCTCATCTCGCCGGCCAGCTCGGCGTCGGTCTCGCGCATCTTGGCCTTGATCAACGAGTGCCCGGTCTTCCACATCATCGGGCTGCCACCATTGCGCAGCACGTAGTCCGACAGCTTGCCGCTGCACTTCACGTCGTAGATGACCAGCGCGCCCGGATTACGCTGCAGCACGTCGGCCGCGAACAGCATCAGCAGGCGGTCGGCGTAGATGATCTTTCCTTCCTTGGTGACCACGCCGAGGCGATCGCCGTCGCCGTCGAAGGCCAGGCCGAGGTCGGCGTCGAAGCGCTTCACGGTCTGGATCAGGTCTTCCAGGTTGTCCGGGTCGCTCGGGTCCGGGTGATGGTTCGGGAAGGTGCCATCCACGTCGCAGTAGAGCGGAATGACTTCAGCACCGATCGCCTCCAGCAGCGGCTGCGCCAGCTCACCGGCCACGCCGTTGCCGGCGTCGGCCACCACCTTGATCGGGCGGTCCAACTGCACGTCGTCGGCGATGCGCTGGATGTAGTCGGCATTGACGTCGCGCTGCTGCAGGCTGCCCGGCGTGGCGGCCACGTGCAGCTGGCCGTCGCGGATGCGCTGGTACAGCTCGGTGATGGCATCGCCGGAAAGGGTTTCGCCACCGACCACGATCTTGAAGCCGTTGTAGTCGGGCGGGTTGTGGCTGCCGGTTACCGCCACGCAGCTGCCCGCGCGCAGGTGATAGCTGGCGAAGTACACCACCGGGGTCGGCGCAAGGCCGATGTCGATGACGTCGCAGCCGGCGCGGCGCAGGCCTTCGATCAGGCTGGCGCTGAGCTCCGGGCCGGACAGGCGGCCGTCGCGGCCCACCACGATGTCGCGCAGTCCCTGCACCTGCAGCACCGAGCCGATGGCTTGGCCGATCAGCACTGCAACCTGCGGGGTGAGCTCGCGACCGATCACGCCGCGGATGTCGTAGGCGCGGAAGATGCCTTCGGCGACCTCGTTGCCGGGACCGCTGGGCAGCGGCGGCGGCGCGCCCGCCTCACTGGCTGCAGATGTCGCTTCCGGCACGGGGTCGAGTTCCAGGCTCTCGCGCAGGGTCGGGCCGTGTTCGCCTTCGGCCACCTCGGTGCGGCGGCGCGGCAGCTTCACCTTGCCCTTGCCGAACTGCAGCATGCCGGCAATGGCCAGCAGCAGCACGGCCACGATGAACGACGGGATCGCGCCCAGGCCGAGCGGGCCCGGTTCGACGTCCGGCACCGCCGCCGACAGGCGCAGGCCGGTCTTGCCGATCGGCCGGGCCAGGCCTTCGGCGCCCTGCGACAGCGAGGTGTCGCCCTGTTCGATGATGTTGTGCCCGCCCTGGCGCAGCGCCAGGTAGCCGGCCGACGGCACCCGCACCTTGTCGAAGGTGTCGGTCAGGCGCAGCAGCGGCTGGCGGACATAGATGACAGCAGGTCCCTGGTTGCCCAGCTGCACCGGCACGGCCAGGCCCAGGCGCTGGCCCCCGGCGTCGCGCACCACGCGCGCGGTGACGGTGTCGCCGGCAATGGCCGCTTCCATCAGTGCCAGGCGCGCGTAGCCGAAGGTTTTCGGGTCGGCATAGGCCTGGTCGAGGTCGGTGGTGAACACCTCGACCTCTTCGGTGCCCGGCCAGCCCTCGCGCACGGCCAGCGCAGTGGCATCGGCGTCGCCGGCGGCCAGCGCGGTGCTGACCCGCTCGCTCTTGACCAGGGTCCGCAGCTGCGTGGTCTGTCCGTTGAGCGCGTTCTGCACGCCCTGCACGATCTCGTCGCGGGACTGCTCCAGCGCCTGCCCGGTCGAGGCCTGTCGCCATTGGCGCACCCCGCTCCAGGCAAACCACACCGCCATCAGGGCCAGAAGGCCCACCAGCACCAGCCCGTTACGCTTGCTTGTCAGTCGCGGCTGTCCTTCCGCCGTTGCCTTGCTCATCGGTGTTACCCCCTGTCAGCGCACCCCGGTATGGCCGAATCCACCCGTTCCCCTGGCGCTGTCGGTGAAAGTATCCACTACCTGCAGGTCCACGCGTGCAATCGGCAGCACGACCAACTGTGCAATACGGTCACCGGGCTGCAGCGTGAAGGCCTCGCGGCCACGGTTCCAGGCGCTGATCAGCAGCGGTCCCTGGTAGTCGGCATCGATCAGGCCGGTGCCGTTGCCCAGCACGATACCGTGCCGGTGCCCGAGCCCGGAGCGCGGCAACACCACCGCGCACAGGTTCGGGTCTTCGATATGGATGGCGATACCGCTGGGAATCAGCGCGGTGTCCCCCGGCTGCAGGGTCAGTTCGGTTTCCAGCGCGGCGCGCAGGTCGAGGCCGGCGCTGGCTTCGGTGGCGTAGGCCGGCATGGGCCACGTGTCGCCGAAGCGTGGATCGAGCAGCTTCACCTGCAGCGGCTGCAGGGACGGGGCTTGGGTCATGCGTGCAACCTCTGGGCAATCAGGGACAACAGTTGTTCGGCCAGCAGCGCCTTGGTGGTGCCGGGGAAGACCTGCTCCCCGCCCTGCCAGTACGCCGTAGCAGCATTCTCGTCGCTTTCGAAGCCACCGGTTGTGATGCCGACCTGATTGGCGATCACCAGGTCCAGCCGCTTGTCGACCAGCTTGCCGCGCGCGTACTTCTCCACGTCGTGGGTTTCAGCGGCAAACCCGACCACCAGCTTGAGCGCGTTGGTCTGCGCGGCCACCTCGGCCAGGATGTCGGCCGTACGGACCAGTTCGAGCGTCAACGTCTGCGTACCTGCCGTCTTCTTCAGCTTCTGGGGTGCGATCTGGCGCGGGGTGTAGTCCGACACCGCGGCCGCCCCTATATAGATGTCGGCCGGTAGCGCGTCGAGCACGGCGCTGCGCATCTGTGCGGCCGAGCGCACGTCCACCCGCTGCACCCCGGCCGGGGTAGCCAGGTGCACCGGGCCGCTGACCAGCACCACCTGGGCGCCCTGGCGCACGGCGGCCGCGGCCAGCGCGTAGCCCATCTTGCCGCTGCTGCGGTTGCCCACGTAGCGGACCGGGTCCAGGTCTTCATAGGTGGGACCGGCGCTGATCACCACGCGCAGGCCCTTCAGTTCCTGGGCGACCTCGGGGGCGGCCGGGTCCCGCAGGCTGGCCAGCGCCGCCACGATGGCATGCGGCTCGGTGAGCCGGCCGGGGCCGGATTCGCCTTCGGCCAGCGGACCGTCTTCCGGGCCGATCACCTGGGCACCGCGCTCGCGCAGCAGGCTGATGTTGGCTTGGGTGGCCGGGTGCAGCCACATGCGGTGGTTCATCGCCGGGCACACGGTGAGCGGCGCGGTGGTGGCCAGGCACAGGGTGGTGACCAGGTCGTCGGCATGGCCGTTGGCCAGGCGCGCCAGCAGGTCGGCAGTGGCCGGGGCCACCACGATACGGTCGGCCCAGCGGGCCAGCTCGATATGGCCCATGGCCTGCTCGGCCGCGCTGTCCCACAGGGTGGTGCGGGTCGGCTGGCCGGACAGGGCCTGGAAGCTCAGCGGGGTCACGAACTGCTGGGCGCCGGCGGTCATGGCCACCTGCACCTGGGCCCCGGCGTCGCGCAGGCGTCGCACCAGCTCCAGCGACTTGTAGGCCGCGATGCCGCCACCCACGCACAACAACAGCTTCTGGCCTGCCAGCGGGCGCGCCTGCGCCGGGGAAGCCTGGGGGGAGTCAGCCACCTGCGGAATTCCTGTCTATCTGAGGCGGGTAGCTTACCCGATGCTCTGTTGCGGCCCTGATGCGCCAGGGGCATGAGAACGGTGTTTTTTGTCATGAGCGGGGCGGGGCGATGGCGTCGTGGAACTGCGCTGAAGTCGCCGGGGAGACTCGGGATCCCGGGTCGTTCACTCCATATGGCCGGGGTCCTGTCGGTCGGATCGGGTAATTCGTCGCAGGCGGGATGCGGGCCGCACCGCACCGGACGCAGGATGACGCTGACCGGAATCGTCCATACCGCAAGGAACGCGCCATGCACCCTGCCCTGCCGAAGCTGCTTTCGCTCCTTGTTCTCCTCCCCGCCGCAGCCGCGAGCGCCTCGCCTCCGGCAACCGGGGCCGATGCCTGCGGGCTCGCCCATCAGCCCATTGCCGACGCCTTGGTGCAGGTGCCGTTCGAAAGCATCGATGGGCGCATCTACGTGCAGGCACGGGTCAACGGCCAAGGACCGTACCGGTTCGCTGTGGACACAGGCGCCAGCGGCATCGGGCGGGCGGACATGCGCCTGGTCACGGCGTTGGACCTGCCGCGGCATGGGGAAACCACCACTTCGGACGGTGTGACCAAGGCCGGCGTGGACACCGTGCGGCTCGATGCGCTGGAACTGGGCGATGCGGTGCACCGGAACGTGGAAGTGATCGCCCGCGACTACAACGCACGCAACGCACCCGAGGCCGCGTTCGACGGAATCCTCGCCCGCGACTTCTTTGCCGACGGCCTGCTGCGGATTGATTACCCGAACAAGACGTTGGCGTTCACCCGAGCACTGAAGCTGGACCCGGCTGCCGCCAATGCCCTTGCCTATACACGGGCCTTCCGCATTCCGGTATCGGTAGGTACGCACACCTTCGTTGCCCAGCTCGACACCGGCGCCAACGTCGGCTTCGTGCTGCCACAGTCCGCTTACGAACAGGTCTCTGAGCAGCCGTTGGGCGAGGCGGTCCTTTCGCAGCTGACCAACGGCCAGCTGGAAAGCTGGCGTGGGACGGTCCAGCAGCCTATCCGCGTAGGACAGGTAAGCCAGGCCCAAGCGGAGGTGCGCGTCTCGCCGAAGTACCCGGAAGTGCTGGTCGGCGCGCGTGCGCTGCAGAACGCGGTGGTGTTGATCGACCAGAGAAGCCAAGTAGTGGCCGTGTGCCGGTGAGCGAAAGGTGCAGTTGTCGCTGATCGCGCGCTAGGCGACGCCAGTTCCGACACCTCTGCTTCCGGAGCAATAGATTTTTCCAATACTGCGACGGCAGTCCAGCGTCTGCCTGCAAACCGCTCGTAGACTTCGCCGCCGACCGATGAGCGGTCTTTCTGAATCAGGCGCCGATGATAAAGAGAGTCAAGACAAACTCGCTTGCGTACACAATACCTGTGGGGTTGATTCCGAGCACCGGAGTGATCTCCGATTGCCACCGACGACATGACGCGGCAGTTTCCTATGTTCGCCTTCCTGCACGCCCCTCCACACTACCCACACGCCAGTTGCAGGCGAATCGCCGGGCTCGAACCCGGTCACGGACGCAAATGATGCGTCGCCAAAATGGAGAGTGAGCGATGAACGTACTCAACGTTGGTTTTTCTACTGCCGATATCCTTGGCATCAACGCGTTCCATCTGGAGCAGGTTTCACAGCATGGACCTCGGGAACTGAGCTTGAGTGAGTTGGAGCTGGTAGGCGGGGGAGTTAACTGGAGTCAGGTCGGTCAGGCGGCCACCATCGGAGCCGTCGCAGGCGCCATTGGTGGCGGTGTGACGGGCGCCATGGCCGGGGCATTTCTGGGAGGCCTTGGTGCGGGCCCCGGAGCTTTGGCTGGGGCAGGGCTCGGTGGAATAGGCGGAGCGGTGACTGGCGCTGTCACGTCCATCATGGTTCAGTACATGGCCAATTGATAGACGACTGAACAGAGCATTCTGCTCGCGCAGGATCACCTTGATCCTGCGCGGCTCCCAAGAATCTTCAAATTTCCTGTGGTGATTCCTTGGGCGTGCCGCTTCAGTCTTCGTGGGTGTACATCCTTCTACTAAAGACTGCTCTTGACCAACTTTGACTGGAGATTTCCGTGAACAGACAGATTTCTGCACTGATCATAAGCGCGCTAATCGGCGCCAGCTGTGCGGCGACGGCGACGTTGCTGGGCGCTTCGATCCAATTGTCACTCCCTATTTTCGTTGGATGCCTCTCTGGCGGCATGGGTGTCGCCTACATGAAGAAAAACTGACTGCCTCGAGAGGCAGACTCAAAGTTTGCTGCCTGTGTCAACGGTTCCACTGTGGGTTGATCAGCTTTTGCAGGCTAGAGTGTGAAAGGGACGCAGCGCGGGAACTTGGCAATCTGTCCAGTATCCACACGCACCGTGACTGCTAGCATTGGTCCACTCAATCAAGGACCGATGCCCGTGGCCACCTCGTCTTCGTCTGTTGTTCTGGATGACTTCCCTACCTGCGAGAACGCCTTCGCCGAGATCGAGCGGCTGGTTCTCTCGGGCGTGCACCCGGACCGTATCCGGCTGCGCCACAACGAACGTGCCCTGTACTGGGTCTGCAACAACAGCATGCTGCACAGCGATGGCCCGGATGTGGCCACGGTGACGCGCCGCCTCGATGCGCATGTGGCCTTGGTCTCCCTGCTGCTGGAGCGTGGCGCGGACCCGAACAAGGCCGCCGGCCGCGGCGCCACCCCGCTTTCCACCACCTGCCGCGATTTCATCTTCGGCCCGACCGCGCAGGCACTGGAGAAGCTGCGCCTGTTGCTGGCCGCCGGTGCGAACCCACGCCTGACCAAGGACTCCCCGATCTGCACCGCGATCGGCCTGCGCGAAATGCGTGGCGAGGTGTTCAACAGTGCGTTCGAGCAGGACGCGGACTCGGCAGAAATGGCGCTCATCTTCCAGGCCGTCGACGCACTGCTGCAGGCCGGCGCCAGCATTGAAGCCATGGACCACCGTCAGATGTATACACCGGTGCTGATGGCTGCCTACATGGGAAGTGCGCCCCTATTGCGCTTCCTGGCCGAGCGCGGCGCCAACGTGCATGTGGTCAATCCCACCGGCTCCAACGCCCTGATGTACGCGGCCGGCGATGTGGACGGGCTCAAGGCAAGCCGTGGCGGCTTTTCCACCACCTGGCACCGCCTGGGCGATCCCGTGGCTGCCACTCGTCTGCTCCTCGAATGGGGCTTGGATCCCGCAGCTGCCAACGAACGCGGCCGCACGCCACTGACACTGGCCTTGAACGCAGGCAACGAAGACGTGGCGATGGCCCTGGCTGAGGCGCTCTCCGCACAGGGCAAGCTCCTGAAAGCCGACGTCCGCCGCTTCAAGGGAACGGCATTCGAGGAACAGGCAGCCGCATTGGGCACGACCGGACGCACCAGCAAGCCGCCCAGGAAGCAGCCCAAGCCCGAAGGCGTCGCCCAGGCGGCTTCGTGGGCCCGAGCCCGCCAGGAGTTGAATCATCCGGAAGCGTGGAAGCGACCCGCCTGGTTCTGTGAGTTCAACAAGGCCTTGTTCGAGCACCTGGCCAGCGATCCCCATCCCGCCATTCCGTCGCAGCGGCTGTATGCCGATTCCACCGACACGATGCGCACACTGCGCTTGTCGAAGACCAAGGACTGGATCAGCCGCAGCGGCGTGGTGACGGTGCAGCCGGATGTGTTGAACTGGAACACGTTGCGGATCAGTTACTCGCAACTGGACGGCGACGACCTGGCCTGCCGCGAGGAGATCGTCATGTCGATGTCGCCGGAACAGAAGCCGAGCGTGGGGGCGGTGGCGGACGTGGTGGGGCAAATGAGTGCGCGCTACTTCAAATTGCCTGGCTGATCCTTCAGCAGCGCACGCTGCTTCTGGCTCTGCTTGCATGGGAACTTACCGGACGGCGCGGCAGTTCCCTATATCCGCTGTGCGGCACGTGGATCAACACTGCCGGCATGGCAATCAAAGACTGGCCCGAGGACGACCGACCTCGCGAGAAGCTGCTGGCGCGCGGTCCGCGCGCATTGTCCGAATCGGAACTGCTCGCGCTGTTCATCGGTAGCGGCAGTGGCGGGATGGATGCGGTGCAGAGTGCCCGGCGACTGCTGGACGAACATGGCCCGTTGCGCCGACTGCTCGATCTGGATGCGGCCACGTTGATGAAGCTGCCGACCATGGGTCCGGCCCGCGCCTGCAAACTGGTCGCCGCACTGGAACTGGCCAGTCGCCACGTCATGTCCGACCTGGAACGGGGCGACAGCTTCTGCGACCCCGACTCGGCTGCGCGCTTCTTCAAATTGCGGCTGCGACCGCGCCCGCAGGAGGTGTTCGCGGCGCTGTTTCTGGATACCCGCAACCGAACCTTGGCCTACGAGGAGCTTTTCACCGGCACCGTGGACGAGGCAGCCGTGTACCCACGCGAGGTGGTCCGCCGGGCCCTGCTGCACAACGCGGCGGCGGTGATCGTCAGTCACAACCACCCGTCTGGACGGGCCGAACCCTCGGCGGCCGACCGTCAGATCACCCACCAGCTCCACCAGGCCCTGGCGCTGGTGGGCATGCGGCTGGTGGACCATATCGTCGTGGGGGATGGCCCGGCGGTTTCCATGGCCCAGCGGGGGTGGCTGCGGGCCGGCCCCGCCCCCTGAGCTGAACGGCCTGCTCAGCCCCCGGCCCCAGTAGCACCTAAAAACCCGGCCCCCCGGGCCTTCCCGACCCCCGCTCTGCCCCGGTTCAATGGATCGGGGCGCCTTCTGGGCTAAAATTACCGATTCCGCCGCTCCAGTCCCAAAGCAGGCCTTGTGAAAAATCTCCTCCGCGCCCTGATCAGCCAGGGCATTGAAGCCTTGCGCGCCAACGGCACCTTGCCGGCCGATACCCTGACCCCGGAATTCGTGGTGGAACGCCCGAAGACCCGCGAACACGGTGATTTCGCCACCAATGCCGCGATGCTGCTGGCCAAGCCGGCGCGCAGCAACCCGCGCGCCCTGGCCCAGGCGCTGCTCGATGCGCTGCCCAAGAGCGACGACGTGCTGCGCGTGGAAATCGCCGGCCCGGGCTTCATCAACTTCCACCTGGCCCCCAGCGCGTACCAGCGCGAAGCGACCAGCGTGCTGAAGGAAGGCGCCGAATACGGCCACAACCTGAGCGGCAACGGCCGCACCGTGGGCGTGGAATACGTTTCGGCCAACCCGACCGGTCCGCTGCATGTCGGCCATGGCCGCGCGGCGGCAATCGGCGACAGCCTGGCACGCCTGCTGGAAGTGAACGGCTGGAACGCCAAGCGCGAGTTCTACTACAACGACGCCGGCGTGCAGATCGAGAACCTGGCCCTTTCCACCCAAGCGCGCGCGAAGGGCATCAAGCCCGACGACGCCGGCTGGCCGGAAGGCGGCTACCGCGGCGACTACATCGAAGACGTGGCCAAGGCCTATCTGGCCGGCGCCACCGTGGAGCTGGAAGGCCATTCGGTGGTGGGCGAGCGCGACCCGGACAACCTGGACGCGATCCGCCGCTTCGCGGTGGCCTACCTGCGCAACGAGCAGAACCAGGACCTGGCCGCATTCGGGGTGGATTTCGACATCTACTTCCTGGAAAGCTCGCTGTACAAGGACGGCAAGGTTGAAGAGACCGTGGCCCAGCTCAATGCGGCCGGCCACACCTATGAGGAAGGCGGCGCGCTGTGGCTGCGTTCGACCGACTTCGGTGACGACAAGGACCGCGTGATGCGCAAGTCCGACGGCACCTACACCTACTTCCTGCCGGACGTGGCCTACCACCTGAGCAAGTGGCAGCGCGGCTACGAGCGCGCGATCACCGAGCTGGGCGCGGACCACCACGGTTCGCTGGCGCGCGTGCGCGCGGGCCTTCAGGCGCTGGACGTGGGCATTCCCAAGGGCTGGCCCGAGTACGTGCTGCACCAGATGGTGACGGTGATGCGCGGCGGCGAGGAAGTGAAGCTTTCCAAGCGCGCCGGCAGCTACCTGACCCTGCGCGACCTGATCGACGAAGCCGGCCGCGACGCGACCCGTTGGTTCCTGATCGCGCGCAAGCCCGATTCGCAGCTGACCTTCGATATCGACCTGGCCCGCCAGCAGAGCAACGACAACCCGGTGTTCTACGTGCAGTATGCGCACGCCCGGGTCTGCAGCCTGCTGCGCCAGGCGCAGGAGAAGAAGCTGTCGTACACCCCGGCCGAAGGCATGACCGGACTGGCGTCGCTGACCGACGAACCGTCGCTGTGGCTGATGGTGGAAATGTCGCGCTTCCCGGAAGTGGTGGAAGCGGCCGGCGTGGCGCTGGAACCGCACCTGGTGGCGCAGTACCTGCGTGAATTGGCGCATGCCTTCCACACGTGGTATCACGGCACCCAGGTGCTGGTGGCTGACGACGCCGAGCGCAATGCCAAGCTCACGCTGGCGTGCGCGGCGCGCCAGGTGCTGGCCAATGGCCTGAACATCCTGGGCGTTTCCGCCCCGGAAAAAATGTAAGCAGTGGAGAAGCAGTAAATGGCAGCACGACGCGGCAAGAGCCAGGCGCGACGCAACACCAGCCAAGGCACGCCCGGATGGGTATGGCTGGTGGCCGGTGTGGCGATTGCGGCCGTGGTGTTCCTGGCGGCACCGAACCTGTTCAAGAACGATGGCGACGGCTTCCTGCGGGTAGGGCCGCAGCCCGACCCGAACGCGCAGCCGGCCCCGGTCAGCGACGCCGACACCGACGCGGGCACCGAACTGCCCAAGCCGGGTGCGGCCAAGCCTGCCGAACCGGCCAAGCCGGCGGCGACGCAGTACGACTTCTACACCCTGCTGCCTGGCAAGGAAGTGGAAATGTCCGACGCGGAGCTGGCCGCCAGCGCGCGCGCGGAAGAGCAGCGCAAGGCCAAGGCTGAAGCACAGCGTGCGCAGGCTGCGCTGGAAGGCCGCCCGGTACCGGCGGCCGCAGCGGCTCCGACTGCTACTGCTGCGACCGCAGCCACCACGACCGCCGCGCCGGCCCCGTTGCCGGCGCCGGTGACCGAGCGCCCGGCTGCCGCGGCAGCGCCGAAGCCGGTTGCAGAGGCAGCGACGCCCAAGCCGGAAGCGACGACCACGGCTGCAGCCACGCCGGCAGCCGCCGCCCAACCGGCGGCCAGCAACGTGCGTTACATCCTGCAGGCCGGTGCCTTTGGTGCGTCGGGTGATGCGGAAGCCACCAAGGCAAAACTGGCGATGATCGGCCTGGCTGCACGGGTGGAGTCTGCCCAGATCAACGGCAAGACGGTCTACCGCGTGCGCATGGGCCCGTATGGCAGTGCCGGCGAACTGGCTGAAGCCAAGCAGAAGCTGGACGGCACTGGTTTGCAGGCGATGGCGATCAAGGCGCAGTAACCTTGAGCCCTGAAAAAGCCCCGCACTGCGGGGCTTTTTTTTTGCGGCTATGCTGGCGCTCCACGTCATGGAGAGCACGCATGGGTACCTCTGAAGGCAACGATCGCCGCATCGACAACATCGAATTCAACGTGGGCGACATTGCCCGCAGCAAGGCGTTCTACGGCACGGTGTTTGGCTGGACCTTCACCGACTACGGCCCGGGCTACACCGAGTTCAACGACGGACGATTGCGCGGTGGGTTCACCACCGATGGGCCGGCCCGCAGCGGTGGGCCGCTGGTGATCCTGTATGCGGATGACCTGGAGGCCACCCAGGCACGGGTGGAAGCGGCCGGCGCGAAGATTTCCACGCCGACGTTTGAATTCCCGGGCGGGCGGCGGTTCCATTTCAACGACCCGGATGGGTATGAATTGGCGGTGTGGACCGCGGCTTAGTCGCGCGCCACCTGGAAACCGGCGAAGGACTGGCTGACCGGCATCACTTCAAGGCGGTTGATGTTGAGGTGGGCCGGCAGGTTGGCTACCCAGAGGATCTGCTCGGCGATGTCGTCGGCGGTCATCGGGTTGGCACCGGTGTACAGCGTGTCCGAAGCGGCCTGGTTGCCGTGGGTGCGGACCAGGGTGAATTCGGTTTCGGCCATGCCCGGTTCGATGGTGGTCACGCGTACGCCGGTACCGTGCAGGTCCGAGCGCAGGCCCAGCGAGAACTGGCTGACGAAGGCCTTGGTGCCGCCGTAGGCGTTGCCGCCGGGGTACGGGTACACGCCAGCGACCGAGCTGATGTTGATGATCGCGCCCTTGCGCGCCACCAGCTGCGGCAGCAGGCGGTGGGTCAGCGTGACCAGCGCGGTCACGTTGGTGTCGATCATGGTGCGCCAGTCTTCCAGCGACGCGCTCTGCGCCGGGGCAGTGCCCTGGGCCAGACCAGCGTTGTTGACCAGCAGGTCGATGTCGGCAAAACCGGCCGGCAGCGCGGCCAGCGCAGCGTCCATCGCGGCGGTGTCGCGGACGTCGAACACGGCGGCGTGCACACGCTCGGGGCCGTAGGCGTCGACCAGCGGCTGCAGCCGTTCGGCGCGGCGCCCGGTGGCGATGACACGCCAGCCGGCCTGGGCGAAACGATGGACGGCGGCGGCGCCAAAGCCGGACGTGGCGCCAGTGATCAGAGCGGTACGGGTCATCGCGGGTCTCCGTGGGATTCCCGGCCATTTTCGCACCCTGCGCGCCGCTGTGTTGGCGCGCGCTGGCGGATCAGCGGATCCGGAACACGCGGGCCTTGGGCAGGTCTTCGTCCACCTGCAGGAACCAGCGCCCGGCGATGCCCGGTACCACCACGATGGCCGGGTTGGCACGGCTGGCCTTGAGCTTCAGCTCGCCCTTGAGCACCTGCCACTGCTGGCCGTTGTCCAGGGTGAACACGGTGCCCGGCTGCCAGCCGTCGACCTGGCCGGTGACGTTGGCATGGATGGGACCGTCGTCCAGGCCGGGGAACATCGGCGCCGGGGTGGGCGCGCCGGGCAGCGGCGCCGAAGCAGCGGCCGGGTCCATCGGGGCGGACGCCACCGAGGCCGGCGCACGGGCATCGGCCTCGCGCAGCAGGCGGTTCAGGGTCTGCAGCTGGGCGGGAGTGAGCCCCACTTCGGCCAGCTGCTGCGGGTCCACGCGCTGTTCGATCGCCACATACGGGGCCTGGGCCGAGGCCGTCGCGGCCAGCCAGACCATGCCCACACCCGCAAGAACCTGCCACCTGCGCATTGCCCGCTCCACTGCCTGAAAGTACCTGAGGAGCGCACTGTGCTTCACTTTCGTGGCAGTCAGATGACAGGCCAGATGCCGGTTTCCGGGGCAGCGGCCCGGCTGGGGGTAAAATGGCCACCAGCCACGCAGCCGCGATGGCGGTATTGGACGTCCCCCATGATCAACAATGATGTACTGCGCAGCATCCGTTACATGCTCGATCTCAGCGACGGCAAAATTGCCGAGATCTGTGCCTTGGCCGACCCGGCGTTCGTGGTCGACAAGGCCAACGTGCCGGGCTGGCTGCGCAAGGAAGACGAGGAAGGCTTCGTGGCCTGCGACGATCGCAGCCTGGCGCATTTCCTTGACGGCCTGATCGTGCTCAATCGCGGCCGCGATGAAAGCCAGCCGCTGCGCCCGGTGGAAAAGCGCATCACCAACAACCTGGTGCTGAAGAAGCTGCGCGTGGCCTTCGAGCTGAAGGACGTGGACATGCACGCGATCTTCGAAAGCGCCGGTTTCCCGGTGTCCAAGCCGGAATTGTCGGCGCTGTTCCGGCAGCCGGACCACAAGAACTTCCGTGCCTGTGGCGACCAGTTGCTGCGCAACTTCCTCAAGGGGCTGACCCTGCGCGTTCGCGGCGGTTGATTCAGAACGCGGTCTGCACCGCGAACTCCACGCGCGACCCGGCGTTGCCGCCGAACAGGCGTTTGGCGGCACGGTCGGTGTCGTGCGCGGTGAGGCGAAGTTCCCACGGGCCGTGCACGGTCCAGATGGCGCTGAGCTGGCCATGCAGGTAGTCGTCTGCGTAGGCGCTGTCGAGCCAGTACTGGCCGACCGCGCCTTCCAGGCGCCATTGATCATTCAAGGGCAGCCGTGCGCCCAGCTGCGCGTAGGTTCCGGTGCGGCCACTGGCCAGTGCATCGTCCGACACGCCCACGCTGACCCACACCCGCTCTTTCCAGGTCAGGGTGCTGTTGAGCTCGGTCCAGTCCAGGTCCACGTCGGTGGACGGATACAGGTAATGGGTGAGATTCACGTCCAGCGCCCAGTCCGGCGCCAGCTGACCGCTCCACCCGGCCACGAGATCGAACTCGCTGCGTGCACCGGCGTCCGGTTCGAACGACACCCCGGAACCCCACATCGAGGCGTACCAGCCCGGCTCGCTGGCCAGTTTGATACCCGCCTGCACCGCCGGGTCTTCCAGGGTCTGCGAGCTGCCGCGCCACACATAGTCCGAGGTCAGCGTAGCGTTGCCGCTCACGCCGGCCAGGGCCGACCCACTCAGGGCCAGGCCCACCACCAGCGTACCCATGCGGCGCAGCGCGCGCCGTGCATCCAGCATTTCCACCACGTCTGCAACTCCAGGAAACGGCCTCGCCGTTGAAGCGCACAGTGTGGTGAGCGGGACCGTAAAGGCGCCATGCGGCGCAAGCGGGGCGCGCGCAAATTCGGCGTAAAAGCTGCCTACCAGGCCTTCAGCCGGGCCGCGCTATCATGACCGCCCTGACTGACCTGCAGCGAGTATGGCGTGGACGCGATCCTGACCCCGGTATCGATTGGCGAGCTGATCGACAAGATCACCATCCTGGAAATCAAGGCCGAGCGCATCACCGATGCGGGCAAGGTCGCCAACGTGCGCACCGAACTCGATGGCCTGCTGCCGCTGTGGCAGGAACAGGTCGGCGCGCAGCCGGGCCTGGCCGCGCTGAAGACGCAGCTGAAGGAAATCAACGAGCGCATGTGGGTGATCCAGGACCAGCTGCGCGACAAGGAAGCAGCGCAGGTGTTCGACGATCAGTTCATCCAGCTGGCGCGTGGGGTGTACGGCACCAACGGCGAGCGGGTGAAGGTGAAGAACGAGATCAACCGGATTGCGGGGTCGCAGCTGGTTGAGGAAAAGCAGTACCAGGGCGAGTGATTTGCCGTGCTGCGGCAGCCACGCAGGGCGTGGCTCTACCCGCAGGATGGCATCACCCCGGTAGAGCCACGCCCTGCGTGGCTGCTCCGGAATGCATCAACCAGACGTCGAAAGCCGCGCCAGGCCCGCGGTAGCGGAGCGCGTAAGCGGCGCAGGCAACGCATCAAGCTGGAACCAGTCCAGCGCCAGTATCGCCTCCGGCTCCAGGTGCATGGCCTGTGCGTCGGCCGGTGCACGCACCAGGTAGACCGGGGCGACCCAGTGCTGGCCCAGCGCAGGCTCGAAATGGTCCACCACGCACAGCAGCCTTTCCACGCTTACCTTCAGGCCGGTCTCTTCCAGCACTTCGCGCACCATTGCGTCTTCGACCTTCTCCATCCAGTCGACCTTGCCGCCGGGCAGGCCCCAGTGGCCCTGTTCGGGCTGACGCCCGCGCTGGACCAGCAGGATCGCGCCGTCGGCGCGCTGGATGACGGCGCCGCAGCCGACGCGGGGTTGCTGCAACGGGATGGACTCAGACATGGAGATCTCCGGAAGTCGCCGCATTATCGCCCCGGCGCGCGCATAAAAAAGGCCCGGCAAGTTGCCGGGCCCCTGCCGCTACGCCGGTACCGCGCGTAGCGAAGCGATCAGACGCCGCTTACCAGCTGAAGCGCGGGCCGACCGACCATTCCTTGTCACCGTGGCGATCCATCTTGATGTCGCCGTTGATGCCCCAGTTCTGGTTCAACTTCACCTGGCCACCCAGGCGGCCGTAGAAGGCGCCATCCGGGTTGATGCCGTGCTTCTTGCTGTAGTCCTCGTAGCCGGCCATTGCATAGACTTCGGCGTGCTGGCCGAACGCGGTACGGATACCGGCTTCAGCGCTGTAGCCGTTGAAGTCCAGGCCTTCCTTCGGGTCGAACTTGTTGTAGGCAACGCGGCCCACGAAGTCGGTGCTGGTGGCAATGGCCTGGTTGTAGCCCACGCCGACGCGCCACTGGTCGATCTTGAAGTCGCCGATGTCGGTCTTCTGCTGGTTGAACTCACCGAAGGCATGGAAGTTCGGCAGGAAACCGTACGAACCCTTTACACCCCAACCGTCAGCCTTGCCACCGTCGGCATCGGTCTTGACGTAATCGCCTTCGGCGTAATTGTAGGACAGGCCTTCGGCAGCGGAAGCGCCGAACGGCAGGGCGGCGGCCAGCGCCAGGGCAATCAGGGAAGTCTTCATGGGGGTACACCTTTTCTTGTTCGTTCGTGCAGTGGCGCAAGCGGCTTCTGCATCGGGAATGTAAATTCTCCGTTATTCGACACAACGCGCCCTGAAGTGTGCCGCTTTCAACACCGTCGATTTTGGGCAACGGTTCAGTTGCGCTCTGGCATACGCGCGCGCTGCATTTTTCAGGTGTTTTGTGCGTGCACGAACATGCATGAACCGCGCGTGGACACCGCGCAGGAAGTTGATTGAAGCAAGGAGAAAAGGGAAATCTGGTCACGACGATACCCTTGCGGGGCGTCGCGCGTTGGGGAAGCCGCTCTTGGGGAGTAGTCGGCGAACGCGCCCATTTTCCGTAGTGCACCGGCTGACGCAGCTGGGGCGTCACACCGCAGGTCTCTTGGGGAGCGTCCTGCCCGGCCACTGAATAGTGGGCTGAATCGGCGCCCATTAACATCAGAATGTTCCCCACTGATGTTAGGGATTTTCTGACCCTGACTGGCAAAAACGGGTCGATTCCGTCGCGCAACCCCTTGATTCTTCGTGATGACACCGCGTGCACACGTGGTCGTCACCGGATCTGACGGATCCAGAGCGCATTGTCGATTTCCCTCACTCCCCCGCGTCGTACCCATTGAAGGTGCCCATTCCGGCGCACCGGTTACCGGAGGCTGCAGATGTCCTATATCGACGGTTTCGTACTGGCCGTACCCACCACCAACAAAGAGAAGTTCATCAAACACGCCAATGAAGGCGATTCGGTGTTCATCGAATTTGGTGCCACCCGCGTCGTGGAATGCTGGGGCGACGATGTCACCCACGGCAAGCAGACCGACTTCTTCCGCGCCGTGGAAGCCAAGGACGATGAGACCATCGTGTTCTCCTGGATCGAATGGCCGGACAAGGCCACCCGCGATGCCGGCATGGAGAAGATGATGAAAGACCCGCGCATGGACCCGGCCAACAACCCGATGCCGTTCGACGGCAAGCGGATGATCTATGCGGGCTTCGTTCCGATCGTGGAATTGCACGGCAAGAAGTAACACGCCATCAGGCAGCGACGACGACGCATGCAGCCACCGCCTTGGTCAGCGGGTGTGGCTGCCGTCGTCGTCCGTGCGGTGGCCCATGCCCATGCCTGCGCCACCGCCACCCATTCCTCCCATACCGCCACCGCCACCACCGCCGCCCCGTCCGCCAGCGCGGTCGTCACCGCCAGCCTTGCCGCGCGCGCCACCCGGCGCAGGCCGGGCGGGCCCCTGGCGTGGAATGGTCACGCTTGCAGGAATCGGTGCCAGGTCGAGGGCTTCGCGGATGAAGTCGCGCAGCGACACCACCAGCTCGGCGGTGGGCACGGCGCGGCCTTCGGCCAGTTCGTTGGCGGCATGCGCGGCCAGGCGAACCTGCTCGTCGGTGCCGAGCAGCACGATGTCGGAGAGGGCCGCTTCCACGGCATCGCGTATGCGGCGGGCGCGGTCGCTGCCGGCACTGACCGGGAGGTCCAGGCCTTCGTCGCTGTCTGCTTCCAGTTGCCGCAGGTCGCGCAGGTGGCGCGGGTCAACGTGCAATGCCCCGGTGAATGACCCACCCAGGGTCTTGTAGGCGGCAATCAAGGTACGCAGCCGCTCGTTGATCTGGCGGTTCTCGCGCTCGCGGCGCTGCTGCAGGGTCTGCATGAAGAGCAGGCGGATACCCACGCCTATGAGCGTAATGACGGCCAACCCGACCAGGGTCGAGAGCATGGCCTGCCAGGAGCTGAAATCCAGGTTGCGCATGGTGTGCAGACTCCCTGTCGTACCGGCGGGAAAGCCTCTGCGTTTTACCGGACACCGCGTCGCCGCGGCGTGTTGGCGCTGGAGCTCACGGCGCCTGCCCGAAGGCAGGCGCCGTGCTTGACGCTATTACTTGCGGGCGACGCGCTTGGCCGGGGCCTTGCGGGCCACGGTCTTGGCGGCGCGCTTGGCCGGAGCGGCCTTGCGGGCGACCGACTTGCGGGCCACGGCGGTCTTCTTGCCGACAGCCTTCTTGGTGGCAGCCGACTTGCGGGCTACGGCCTTCTTAGCGGTGGCGACCTTCTTGCCGACGGTCTTCTTGGTAGCAGCCGACTTGCGGGCGACAGCCTTCTTGGCGGTGGCGACCTTCTTGCCGACCGTCTTGCGGGCGGTGGCGGTCTTCTTGCCCACGACCTTCTTGGCGGTGGCCGACTTCTTGGCCACAGCCTTCTTGGCGGTGGCGACCTTCTTGCCGACGACCTTCTTGGCGGCAACGGTCTTCTTGCCAGCGACCTTGCGGGCGGTGGCCGACTTCTTGGCGACAGCCTTCTTCGCGGTCGCGACCTTCTTGCCCACAACCTTCTTGGCAGCGGCAGTCTTCTTGGTCACGGCCTTCTTGGCAGCGGCGGTCTTCTTGGTCACGGCCTTCTTGGCGGTGGCGACCTTCTTGCCGGCAACCTTCTTGGCGGCCTTGGTGGTCTTGGTCACGGCCTTTTCGGCGGCGGCCTTCTTCTTGGCAACCTTCTTGGTCAGCGCGGCCGCTTCGGCCTTGGCGTTGGACTTGGCCGCTTCCAGCTTCTTCTTGGCGCTGGCCAGGGTCTTGCCCACCGACTTGGCGGCCTTGTCAGCCTTCTTGGCGACGGTCTTCTCGGCCTTCTTGACGGCCTTCTTGACCTTGGCAACCTGGGTGGTGGCGGCCTTGCGGGCGCGCTTGGCGGTCTTCTTCACCGAGGCCACCACTTCTTCAGCGGTGTGGGCGATGGTTTCGCCAACGTTCTCGGCCGTCTCTTTTACGCTGTCGACGCCCTGCGACAGGGTCGCGGTCACACCATTTCCGTTGCTCATGTTGCCCTCCTGAGGGGCCTGGTCAGTGATTTCGCTGGCGATGCTATACCGGAGTTGTCCGTGGTGGAACGGTCTTGTCGCAGGTTTTGAGTCGCGGGTGTGTTGGGGAGGTGGGTGGTTGGGAACGTATGCGGGCAGGTCGTTTTCTGAAAATGGCTTTAAAACAGCGGTGCGGATGGTACGGAGATGCGTGGCGGCGGTTGCGTTCGGGTGCGTTCAAGCGGTCGCATGTGCGGCGTAATTGGTCGTTGTGTGGGATCGGTTTGTTGACGATTTTTCTGCAAGTGCGCGGGTTTGCAGGTACGTGGACGTGTAGTGGTAGAGCGCGATTCCGGTTTGGGGTCCGTGCGTTAAAGAGCGTGTCAGCGTTATCGGCGGCCGTTTGGGAACCGGCCCTACCAGGGCACGCAATGCGTCTTTGGCGGTCACCCCAGTTTCAGGCGTTTGGAGACAGACTCATTCAGCTTGAATTACCGTATACCCGTCCCCCGCACCCACCGGACTCCCATGCGACCGCTTCCGACCCTGCTTACGCTCGCACTTGCTGCCGCCTTCGGTGGCTTCGTCGCCTCCGCGATCAATGCCAACCTGGACAACCGTGCCGAGGCGGCGCCGGCGTCGCTGGCGATTCCGGCCACGGCCGCGCTGCCGGCGTCGGTGGCCGGGCAGCCGGTGCCGTCGCTGGCGCCGATGCTGGAACGGGTGATGCCGGCGGTGGTCAGCGTCAACACCAAGCAGGTGGTGCGGGTGCGCAACCCCTACTTCAACGACCCGTTCTTCCGCCGCCTGTTCCCGGAAGTGCCGCAGGAACGGATCAACGAGTCGCTGGGCTCGGGCGTCATCATCGACGCGGCCGAGGGCCTGGTACTGACCAACCACCATGTGATCGACAACGCCGACGACGTGCAGGTGACCCTGTCCGACGGGCGCACGGTCAAGGCCGAGTTCCTGGGCTCGGACCGCGACACCGACGTGGCGCTGATCCGCATTCCGGCCGACAAGCTCACCGCGCTGCCGCTGGGCGACAGCGCGCAGCTGCGCGTTGGCGACTTCGTGGTGGCGATCGGCAACCCGTTCGGCTTCAGCCAGACGGTCACCTCGGGCATCGTCTCGGCGGTCGGCCGTACCGGTATCCGCGGGCTGGGCTACCAGAACTTCATCCAGACCGACGCGTCGATCAACCCGGGTAATTCCGGCGGCGCGCTGGTCAACCTGCAGGGCCAGCTGGTCGGTATCAACACGGCCAGCTTCAATCCGCAGGGCAGCATGGCCGGCAACATCGGGCTGGGCTTGGCCATTCCCACCAACCTGGCGCGCGACGTGGTGGACCAGCTGGTCAAGCACGGGGTGGTGGTGCGCGGCACGCTCGGGATCGAGGCGCAGAACCTGACCCAGGCGCTGGCGCAGAACCTGGGCCTGAGCGAAGCGCGCGGCGCGCTGGTCACCCGCGTGCTGGCCGGTTCAGGCGCAGCGGCGGCCGGAATCAAGCCGGGCGATGTGGTGGTGGCGGCCAATGGCCAGCGGATCGACAGCGCAGTGGCGCTGCACAACGTGGAAGGTCTGCAGCCGGTGGGCAGCGCGTTGAGCCTGGACGTGCGCCGCGACGGCAAGCCGCTGCAGCTCAAGGCCACGCTGAAGGAGCAGGCGCGTGCGGTGGCCGGCGAAAGCCTGGACCCGCGCCTGGCCGGTGCGACCTTCGTCGACCTGCCCGAAACGCTGCGCCAGGCCGGCGACGGCGGCGTCATGGTCAGCGAGGTCAAGCGCGGCAGCCGGGCGGCCAACTCCGGGCTGGCCGCAGGCGACGTGATCATCCAGTCCAGCGTGGGCGAGTTCGCCGACCTGGCCAGCTGGCGCGCCAACTTCCAGAAGCCGCCGCAGCAGTTGGTGCTGCGCATCGTGCGCGGCAACGCACGCGGCGACCTGGTGATGCGCTGAACCGCTCAGCCAGCCTTCGCGTGCGGATCACGCCAGCTGACACCCTCTACACCCGGTCGGTGCTATTACCTTGTGTTCGTTGCCGACGGGTTCATCCGCGGTCACCTTCCCCATCGATTACATAACGGAGAGTCACGATGAGCCCCACCAATACCGAAAACCTCAAGGAACACCTGGGCGAAGCCGGTTCGCACCTGAAGTCGGCCGCCAGCGCCGCCGGCGGTGCGATCAAGGGCGCCACCGGCGCTGCCGGTGATGAGCTGCGTATCGGCCGTGCCAACGTCAAGGCCGAGCTGTCCGACACCGCGCTGTCCGGCCTGGCCGCTGCTGAATTCGGCGGCGCCGCTGCCAAGGAGCAGGTCGACGCACTGATGGACAAGGGCAAGGACCTGGTCGACAGCGCCGCCGAGCTGATCCGCGAGCGCCCGCTGGCCTCGTTCGGCGTGGCCTTCGCTGCCGGCTGGATCATCGCCAAGCTGGCCCGCAGCGGCGGCGACAAGTAAGTCGGCGTGAGCGATCAAGCACAGTCGACGCCCGACGGTGGAGCAACGCCTCCACCGGACGGCGATACGGGCGCGCGCGCCGCGCCGCGCCTGGATGAAAGTAT
Organism: Stenotrophomonas aracearum; assembly: GCF_031834615.1. NCBI lineage: Bacteria > Pseudomonadati > Pseudomonadota > Gammaproteobacteria > Lysobacterales > Lysobacteraceae > Stenotrophomonas > Stenotrophomonas aracearum. Next base: position 404,364 of record NZ_CP115543.1, on the reverse strand, counting down.
CCGCGAGGTCGGCCAGGCCGGCCGCGCCACGGTGGATTCGGCCAAGCACACGCTGCGTTCGCTGCGGCGGCTGGCCTCGTTCGAGTTCGCCCTCGCCCGCAGTGCATTTGGTCGGGCCCTTGCGTGGAGCGGGGTGGCGATTGTGTTCGGCGCCTCGGCCTGGCTGTTGCTGGCCGGCACGCTGATCGCGCTGATGCAGCGCTGGGGCCTGTCCTGGTTCCATTCGCTGCTGATTACTTCGCTGATCAGCCTGGCCATGACCGGCTATGCGATCTGGCGGGTGTCGTTCTTCTTCCGCCACACCGGCATGCATGCCACCCGGCGGCAGCTGGCGCGGTTGGGCCTTTTCGACGAGCCCACCGATGAGGATGCCGAAGGGCAGCCCGAACCGACGGAGCGTTCGCCATGAAGTTCGAAGCGTTGCGCCACCGGGTCAAACGCGCGGAAAAGGTCGTGTCGGTCCGGGTCGACGAAACCCAGTGCAGCTGGTTCACCCTCAGCCAGGCCTGGCGCGAGGGCTGGACCCCGCTGCGCATCATCAGCGTGGGCCTGGCCGGTGGCTTCCTGGCGGGCAAGCTGGAACCGGGCGGTGCCCGTTTCCATGGCGCACGCTGGCTGCAGATGATCGGGTCGGTCTCCAATCTGCTGGCCAGTGCGCAGGCAGCGGTCGCCTCGATGCAGGCCAGCGACGCGGCCGAGACCGCCGAGCAGGCGGCCGACAAGGTCGACGAGGCCGTGGACCCCACCCCGGTCGCACCGGTGCGGACGCCGCAGCCGACCGTTGCGCCGGTGGCCACGCCGCGCGCGCAGGTCACCGCCACGCAGGAAGCGGCACAGCCACTGCCGGCGGAAGCGGCGACGGACCTGTCCGAACGTTAGTCGTTGTCATCGCCCTGCCAGCGGCAGGGCGATTGCACACCCATCGTTTTACACACGCCATACCCACCGGCGTGCCCAATAATGCGTGACCTACCCAGCGTGCGACCTGCATGAGCGTTCCTGTGACCTCCCCTGCCGACCTCGACGTCGACGTCGTCGCACCGCCGCCCCCGCCGCACGCACCGCGCCCCCGTGGCCCGATGTCGCTGGTGGTACTGGCCTTCCTCGCTGTCTGTTTCACCTTGTGGGCCGCGCAGGACATCGTCCTGCCGATCCTGCTGGCGATGTTTTTCGCGCTGGTCGGCAACCCGATCCTGCGCTTCCTGGGCCGCCTGTGGATTCCGCGCTTCCTGGCCGCGGTGCTGGTGATCGGGGTCGGGCTGAGCGGCGCGGCCGCGCTGGGCGTGCAGCTGGTCGGCCCGGCCATGGACTGGGCGCAGGAAGCGCCGCAGCAGCTGCGCAAGGTGGCGCGCCAGGTGCAGAACCTGACCAAGCCGGTGCAGCAGGCCAACCAGGCAGCGGAGAACTTCGCGCGCGTGGCCGGCGGCGAAAGCGCCCGCCGGGTGCAGGTGGTACGCACCCAGCTGGACGACCCCTACAAGGTGTTGACCCGGGCGCCGCGGCTGGCTGCTTCGATCCTGGCGGTGGTGCTGCTGACCCTGTTCTTCATGATCTACGGGCAGAACCTGCAGAAACACGCCATCGCGCTGTTCCCCAGCCGCCAGCAGCAGCGGTTTACCGCCGACATCCTGCGTTCGATCGAGCGCGAGGTGTCGCGCTATGTGCTGACCATCACCGTGATCAACGCGCTGGTCGGGCTGATTTTCTCCGGAATACTGCTGCTGCTCGGGATCGGCCTGCAGGAGGCCCTGTTGTGGGGCACGGTGGCCGCGCTGCTGAACTTCGCGCCGTACGTGGGGCCGTTGATCGGGGTGACCCTGATGCTGCTGATGGGCTTCGTGGAGTTCAGCGACCCGTTCCAGGCAATGCTGCCGGCGGCCTGCTACCTGGCCCTGCACACCATTGAAGGCCAGGTGGTGACCCCGATCGTGCTGGGCCGGCAGATGGCGATCTCGCCGCTGATCCTGATCCTGGCGCTGATGGTGTTCGGCTGGCTGTGGGGCATGATCGGCCTGCTGCTGTCGGTCCCGCTGCTGGTCTGCATCAAGCTGGTGCTGGCACGGCTGGAAGGTACCCAGGGCTGGGCCAAGCTGCTGGAGTAAGGCGGAACCCGGCGTCGGGAGAAGTCGCCCCGGTAGAGCCACGCCCTGCGTGGCTGCCCCCACAGGCGTAGAATGGCCGGGTGAATTTCCCAGTCCTAGCCATCACCCTCGACCTCGACGACACCCTGTGGCCGTTCGCCCCCATTGGCGCCCGCATTGACCAGGTGTTGTACGAGTGGATGCTCCAGCACAGCCCCGCCACCGCCGCGATGTACCCTGTGGTGGCAATGCGTGAACTGCGCGAGCGCTCCTTCCGCGACAACCCGCACCTGCACTACGACCTCAGCGCGCTGCGCCGGTTGACCCTGCAGGAAGCGCTGGAAAACAGCGGGGCCGACCTGGCCCTGCTGGAACCGGCCTATGAGGCGTTCTACGCCGCGCGCAACCAGGTGGAGTGCTATCCGGACGCGATCGAGGCGCTGACCCGCATCGCCGCCCGCGTGCCGGTGGCCGCGCTGAGCAACGGCAACGCCGACCTGGCCCGGATCGGGCTGGACCACCACTTCGCCTTCCAGCTGGGCTCGCGCGAACACGGCGCGGCCAAGCCGGCCGCCAGCATCTTCCACGCCGCCTGCGAACGCCTGGGCGTGGCCCCGGCGCACGTGCTGCACGTGGGCGACCACGTCGAAATGGACGTGGTTGGCGCCATGCAGGCCGGCCTGCGCGGCTGCTGGATCAATCGCGTTGAACACACCTGGCACCATCCTTCGCTGCAGCCCGACCTGCAGTTCGACACCCTGACCGGGCTGGCCGACTGGCTCGATGCGAATGCATCGGCGCAGGACGCCCGGCCACGAACGGAGCACGACCCCGCATGACCCAGATCACCGGTTTCACCACCGATTCGGCCAACGCCCTGCCGCTGCACGTGATGGATCGCGAACAGTTCGCGGCATGGCGCGCGCAACAGGCACCGGCGCTGGTTGCCTGGCTGGATGCGCAGCATTTCAACGGCAGCGGCTGCAGCGTCGTACTGCTGCCGGGCGAGCACGGCTTGGCCGGCGCGATCGTCGGCGTGGGCGACAGCGGCGATGCCTACGCCTACGCGCATGCCCCGTTCGCCCTGCCCGAAGGCACGGTGTGGCAGCTGGCCGACGCACTGCCGGCGCCGATTGAAACCCTGCTGCACCTGGGCTGGGGCCTGGGCAGCTACCGCTTCGCACGCTACCGCAAGCCCAACCGCGCCCCGGCGCAGCTGGTGGCCAGCCCCGCCGCCGAAGTGCGCGATGTGATCACCGCCAGCCTGCGCGTGCGCGACTGGGTGAACACGCCCACCGAAGACATGGGCCCGCAGCAGCTGGAAGATGCCGCCCGCGAACTGGCCGCCGCGCATGGCGGGCAGGTGGAGGTGATCACCGGCGACGCGCTGCTGGAGCAGAATTTCCCGGCCATCCACGCGGTGGGCCGCGCCTCGCACCGCGCGCCGCGTTTGATCGCGCTGCGCTGGGGCCAGGCCGGTCGCCCGCACGTGGCACTGGTCGGCAAGGGCGTGTGCTTCGACACCGGCGGCCTGGACATCAAGCCGGCCGACGGCATGCGCAACATGAAGAAGGACATGGGTGGCGCCGCGCACGCGCTGGCCCTGGCCGGGCTGATCATGGCGCAGGACCTGCCGGTGCAGCTGACCCTGCTGATTGCCGCCGTGGAAAACGCGATCGGGCCGGATGCGTTCCGTCCGGGCGAAGTGATTGCCACCCGCAAGGGGCTGAGCATCGAGATCGACAACACCGACGCCGAAGGTCGGCTGGTGCTGTGCGACGCGCTGACCTACGCCAGCGAGCAGAAGCCGGAGATCGTGCTGGACTTCGCCACGCTCACCGGCGCGGCGCGTATTGCACTGGGCCCGGACCTGCCGGCGCTGTTCAGCAACAACGACACGCTGGCCCAGCAGTGGCTGCAGGCCGGTGACACCACGCGTGACCCGGTGTGGCGCATGCCGCTGTGGCGCCCGTACCTGCGTTACCTGCACAGCGGCATTGCCGACCTGGCCAACGCCGGTTCGCGCATGGCCGGTTCGGTCACTGCGGCGCTGTACCTGGAGCGCTTCATTGCCGAAGGCCAGGTGTGGGCGCACCTGGATGTGTACGCCTGGAACGATGGCGAACGCCCGGGTCGCCCGGCCGGTGGCGAGGCGCTGGCGCTGCGCTCGGCGTGGGCGATGTTGAAGGGCCGGTATCTGTAAGCGCTGGTCCTGGCATGCCTGAAAAACCGGATCCCCGCCTCGGCGGGGATCTGCCGTTAAAGGTTGTCGAAAATGTGAATATCGGTGTGGCGGGGGTTCTGCCACCATGCGCGTGACCCACCTTGAAGGCAGGCTCATGTCGCTCTTTCGATATACCCGCGCTGGTCGCGAGCCGGATTCGCCGCGCCCGCCGCATTCGCCGTTGTTGTGGATCGGCCTGATCGCGCTGATTGCCGGGGCGGTGGTGCTGGCCTTTGCCTGGCTGGCCGGCTGGATCGGGCGCGACCGGGTGACCGCGCAGACCTTTACCGACACCATTGAAGCCACCGGCGCCAAGCACGCGGGATTCCGCCGCGCACACAGCAAGGGTGTGTGCGTGAGCGGCAGCTTCCAGGGCACACCGGACGGTGCCGCGCTCAGCTCGGCGCGGGTGTTCCGCCAGCAGCAGGTGCCGGTGCTGGGCCGCCTCTCGATTGGCGGCGGCGACCCGCATGGCGCCGATGCCAGCGCGCGGGTGCGCAGCATGGCGTTGCAGCTGGTCACCGACGACGGCCAGGAATGGCGCACCGCCATGAACAGCTTCCCGTTCTTCGCGGTGCCCACTACCGAGGCCTTCCTGGAGCAAACCCGCGCGGGCATTCCCGACCCTGCCACCGGCAAGCCGGACCCGGCCAAGCAGGCGGCCATCGCCGCGAAGTACCCGTCGGCACGTGCGTTCGGCGCCTGGGCGAAGTCCGCGCCGTGGTCCACCAGCTGGGCCAACACCGACTACAACGGGGTGAACAGTTTCCGCTTCATTGCGGCTGACGGCACGGAGCAGGCGGTGCGCTGGAGCATGCTGCCGCAGGCAGCGTTCGAGGCGATGAGTCCCGAGCAGCGCGCGCAGGCGAGCGTGGATTACCTGGCCGATGAATTCGCGCAGCGGCTGGCACAGGGACCGGTGCGTTGGGACATGTGGATCACGCTGGCCGAGCCGGGCGATGCGATCAATGACCCCTCCATCCCGTGGCCGGACACCCGCCGCCGGGTCAAGGCCGGCACGCTCAGCCTGACCGCAATGCAGCCGCAGGCCAACGGCGCCTGCAACAACGTGAACTTCGATCCGCTGATCCTGCCGAGCGGGATCGCCGGCACCGATGATCCGATCCTGGCCGCGCGGTCTGCGGTGTACTCGGAATCGTTCAACCGCCGCGAGCGCGAGACGGCGAGCGGTGCGGCACCGGCCGGGGGGGCACGTCGATGAATGCGGATAACGGGCACTTTAATCTGACTGCGCGGTGCTGCACTGGCTGATGGCGGTGCTGATCCTAACCATGCTGTTCGTGGGCGTGACCATGGTCGCCTCGCTGCACTGGCGGCCGATGCTGGTGGACCTGCACCGGCCGTTGGGCATCGCGATCCTGCTGCTGGCCGTGGTGCGGCTGGTGAACCGGATTCGTCATCGTCCACCGCCGCTGCCGGCGGATCTGCCGGCGTGGCAGAAATTTGCCGCGCATGCTTCGCACTGGATGCTGTACGGGCTGATGCTGGCGATGCCGCTGGTGGGCTGGGCGATGTTGTCGGCCGGTGGCTACCCGATCCAGATGTGGAAGGGCGTGCTGCTGCCGCCGATCCTGCCGCATGACGTGGCGATGTATGCGGCGCTGCGTGGGGCGCACAGCGTGCTGGCGTATGTGTTGTTCGCCACGGTGGTGCTGCATCTGAGTGCCGCGTTGTTCCACCTGTGGGTGCGCCGCGATGGCGTGTTCCAGGCGATGGCGAAGGGGCCGGAGGGTCGGGGATCGCCGCGGGGGTGATTGCGGCGGGGTGATTTATTGGATTCTGCCGGCGGTGCGTGGGACACGCATGGCGTGTCGCTACGCGGTCGGACGACGTTCGATGACGTCGGGCGCGATCGGTCCGCGTCGAAGGCGTAGTGACACGCCATGCGTGTCCGCCGTCCGTTCCGAGGTGGGAACCCGCCTACAACCAACCCTTCTGCCTTGCCAACCGATACGCCTCGATCCGATTGGCCACCCCCAGCTTGCCGATGCACTCGGACAGATAATTGCGCACGGTGCCGTGCGACAGGCCCAGCTGGGTGGCGATCTCGCTGGCCGAGCGGCCGTCGCCGGACAGGCGTAGCACCTGGCGTTCGCGGTCGTTCAGCGGGTCGGCCTGCGACCACGCGTCCAGCGCCAGTTGCGGGTCGATGGCGCGGCCGCCGTGCTGCACCTGGCGCAATGCGTCGGCCAGCTTCTCGGCCGGCGCGTCCTTCAGCAGATAGCCGCACACGCCGGCATCCAGCGCTCGGCGCAGGAACCCCGAGCGCGCGAAGGTGGTCACGATCACCACCTTGATTGGCAGTTCGTGCCGCGAGATGCGCTGCGCCAGCTCCAGCCCTGACAATCCCGGCATCTCGATGTCAGTCACCAGGATGTCCGGCTTCAACTGCTGGACCATGCGCCACGCCGCCTCACCGTCGGCGGCAGCGCCCAGCACTTCGATGTCCGGCTCCAACCCGAGCAGTGCGGAAAGCGCGCCGCGCACCATGGCCTGGTCTTCTGCGAGGACGATGCGGATCATGGAATCACCGCCACTGGCGCCGCCGCCGGCACCGACCGCGTCGCCGCCGGGAGCGGTACCTGCACCGCCACGGTAGTGCCCTGCCCGCGCACCGAGGTCACCAGCAGGGTGCCGCGCAACGCCGCCACCCGCTCGCGCATGCCGGTCAGGCCATTGCCATCGACCTGCACGCCGCCCTGCCCGTCATCGCGAATCTGCATGGACAGCATGCGCCCGTCCTGCTCGAACGCCACCCAGGCCTGGTGCGCCTGCGCGTGGCGCACGATGTTGGTGGCCGCTTCGCGCAGCACCAGCGCCAGCCCGCGCTCGATCTCCACCGGCATCGGCGGCGGCGGCGGGTAGTCCAGGTGTACGTGCTGGCACTCCAGCAGCAGCCGCGCCGCCGCCAGCTCGGCGGCCAGGTCGCTGGCGCGGATGCCGGTGACCGCGCTGCGCACCTCGGCCAAGGCCTGGCGGGCGATGGCCTCGGCCTCGGTCACTTCGGCGCGGGCGCGCTCCGGGTCGCGGTCGAACAGCTTGCGCGACAGCTCCAGCTTCAAGGTGATCAGCGACAGGGTGTGCCCCAGCAGGTCGTGCAGGTCGCGTCCGATGCGTTCGCGCTCGGCGGTGGCGGCCAGCCGGCGCACCTCGTCCTGCGACAGCTGCAGCGCCGCCTCGCGGTCCTTGTTGGTGCTTTCCACGTTGACGATGATGCCGATGATCATCGCCATCGCCGGAATCCACACCACCAGCTGCCACTGGTAGCCCACCCACAGCGCGATGCCCACGAACAGCGCATTGAGCGCCACCAGCTGGGCCAGGTAGCGCCGGGCGCTGCCGGTGCGGCACACGCGCAGGGTGACGCAGCCGAAGATGAAGTAGCTGATGCCCGACGGGTACCACGGCAGCAGCGCCAGGCCCATGGCCACCATCGCCAGCGCAAAACGCGGCGCGTACCGGCGCGGGGCCAGCAGCTGGCGGCCGTACAGCGCCAGGAACACCGGGTAGGTCAGCACGGTCAGCCACACCCAGGTGGCGGTAAAGCCGCCGCCGAAGATCGGGGTCAGGAACACCCAGCCGGTCCACAGCAGGTGCACCGCGTCGGACCAGGCCGGTTTGCCGCTGCGCAGGTTGTCGGCCACGGCCGAGTCGGGTGCGGGGCGCAAACGCGAGGAGAGCCAGCTGGACAGCACGGGAACGTCCTGGGCAAAGGGATCGGGAACGATCATGGCATCCAGCTTCGCGCGTCGCCATCGGCCCGGCCAGTGGCCCCGATCACCCCAAGCAGGTGACAGCTGTCACTGCCCGCACCCCCGCCCGGCGGGCATTCTGTGCCCCACCCGGCACCCCGCCGGATTGCCCGTGACGGTGGTTGCGGTCACACTCGGCCCGATTCCACGTCCAGACTCACGATGAACGCATCCGCTGAACTGCTCAAGGAACTCCGCATCGACCGCAACAAGGCCTCGGCGCCGCCGCCGTCGGGTACGCCCCGCCGTGGTCTGTGGATCGTGCTGGCCATCGTCGCGCTGCTGGTGCTGGGCGGTATCGCCTGGTTCCTGTTCGGCCGCGAACGGCCGATCGAGGTCAGCACCGTCCCGGTGGTGGCGATCCAGCAGGGCACCGCCAGCAGCTCGGTGCTCGACGCCAGCGGCTACGTGGTCGCCCGGCGCATGGCCACGGTCTCGGCCAAGATCACCGGCAAGGTCCGCGAGGTGATGATCGAAGAAGGCATGCGGGTGGAAGAAGGCCAGGTCATGGCCACCCTGGACCCGATCGACGCCAACGCCCAGCGCAGCCTCTCGGCCTCGCAGCTGGAAGCAGCGCGCAGCCAGCTGGCCGGGTTGAAGGCGCAGGTGGCGCAGGCCGATGCCGAAGCCGGGCGCCTGCAGAAGCTGGTCGGCCAGCAGCTGGTTTCGCGTTCGCAGTACGACCTCGCCATGGCCCAGCGCGACAGCCTGCGGGCCCAGCTCAAGACCGCCGAACGCAACACCCGCGTGGCCGGCGACGCGCTGGCCATCGCCGAGCTCGGGGTCGACAACAACACCGTGCGCGCGCCGTTCTCCGGCGTGGTCACCGCCAAGGCCGCGCAGCCGGGTGAGATCGTCTCGCCGCTGTCGGCCGGTGGCGGGTTCACCCGTACCGGTATCGGCACCATCGTGGACATGGATTCGCTGGAGATCGAAGTCGAAGTCGGCGAGGCCTTCATCGGCCGCGTGCAGCCGAAGATGCCGGTGGAAGCCACCCTCAACGCCTACCCGGAATGGAAGATCCCGGCCGAGGTGATCGCCATCATTCCCACTGCCGACCGCGGCAAGGCCACGGTCAAGGTGCGCATCGAATTGAAGGTGAAGGACCCGCGCATCGTGCCGGAAATGGGCGTGCGGGTGAGCTTCCTGGAAGCGGCCGCGCCGGCCCAGGCGGCTGCCCCCAAGGGCGTGCGCGTACCGGCCTCGGCGCTGGTCGAGCGCGACCAGAAGACCGTGGCATTCGTGGTCGGCGACGACAAGCGCGTGCAGCAGGTGCCGGTCACGGTAGGCGTGGCCCTCAACAACGACCGCCAGGTCACTGCCGGCCTCAGCGCCGGCGAGCAGGTGGTCAACAACCCACCCCCGGAACTGCGCGACGGCAGTGCCGTAGTGGAAAAGCAACCGCAGTAAGCAGGGCGGTGCCGCGACCTGGTCGCGAGCCGAGCTAGTGCGATTCCCGTGCCGTCCCGGCGCGCGCGTGGGCGGCTGCCCGAGAACTTTTTCCTTTCATCGATTTACGGAGAACCACCCATGTCCACCCTGGTTTCGCTCCGCAACATCACCAAGACCTACCAGCGCGGCCCCGAGAAGGTGCAGGTCCTGCACGGCATCGACCTGGACATCCAGAAGGGCGATTTCGTCGCGCTGATGGGCCCCTCCGGCTCGGGCAAGACCACCCTGCTCAACCTGATCGGCGGGCTGGACACGCCGAGCGGCGGCGAGATCGAGATCGAAGGCGAGCGCATCGACCGCATGTCCGGCGGCCAGCTCTCCACCTGGCGCAGCCACCACGTGGGCTTCGTGTTCCAGTTCTACAACCTGATGCCGATGCTCACCGCGCAGAAGAACGTGGAACTGCCGCTGCTGCTGACCCACCTGGGTGCGGCGCAGCGCAAGCGCAATGCCGAGATCGCGCTGACCTTGGTCGGCCTGGCCGACCGCCGCAGCCACCGCCCCAACGAGCTTTCCGGCGGCCAGCAGCAGCGCGTGGCGATCGCCCGCGCGATCGTGTCCGACCCGACCTTCCTGATCTGCGACGAACCCACCGGCGACCTCGACCGCGCCTCGGCCGAGGAGATCCTGTTGCTGCTGCAGCAGCTCAACCGCGAGCACGGCAAGACCATCATCATGGTCACCCATGACCCCAAGGCCGCCGAGTACGCCACGCATACGGTGCACCTGGACAAGGGCGAGCTGGCCGACGCGCCTGCGGCCCACTGACGGAGGTCACTGCGATGAAGTATTTCTCGCTCATATGGGCGCAGCTGTTCCGCAGCAAGACGCGGACCCTGCTGACCCTGCTTTCGGTGGTGGCCGCGTTCCTGCTGTTCGGCATGCTCGACTCGGTGCGCGTGGCCTTCAGCTCCGGTGGCAGCGTGGAAGGCGCCAACCGCCTGATCGTGGCCTCGCGCCTGTCCATCACCCAGTCGCTGCCGATCCGCCTGGAACCGCAGGTGCGCCAGGTCCCCGGGGTAAAGGACGTGACCTCGGGCATGTGGTTCGGCGGCATCTACCAGGACCCGAAGAACTTCTTCGCCAACTTCTCGGTGGCGCCGAACTACTTCGACGTGTACCGCGAGCTGCAGCTGCCGCCGGACCAGCTCAAGGCCTTCCAGGACACCCGCACCGGCGCGGTGGTCGGCGAGACCCTGGCCAAGGAATTCGGCTGGAAGATCGGCGACACCATTCCACTGCAGGCCACCATCTTCCCGCGCGGGGGCAGCAACGACTGGCCGCTGCAGCTGGTGGGCGTGTTCCGTTCCAAGGACCGCACCCTGGCGGCCAATGAAGAGCGCCAGTTGATGATGAACTGGAAGTACTTCGACGAGTCCAACGACTACATCAAGAACCAGGTCAGCTGGTTCACGGTCACCCTGGACAACCCGGACCATGCCTCGCGCGTGGCCCAGGCCATCGATGCGATCTCGGCCAACTCCGACCATGAAACCAAGACCCAGACCGAGTCGGCGTTCCAGCAGGCGTTCGTGAAACAGTTCGCCGATATCGGCCTGATCGTCACCTCGATCATGGGCGCGGTGTTCTTCACCCTGCTGCTGCTCACCGGCAACACCATGGCCCAGGCGGTGCGCGAGCGCGTGCCCGAGCTGGCCACGCTGAAGACGCTGGGCTTCAAGGACAGCACGGTGCTGGTGCTGGTGATGATCGAGGCGGTGTTGCTGATCGGGCTTGGCGGTGCAATCGGCATGGGCCTGGCCGCCACCATCCTGCCGATCCTGTCGCCGAAGACACAGGGCCTTCTGCCGCCGCACGTGCCGACCCAGACCTGGGCGATGGGCGTGGCGCTGATCTTGGTCATCGGCGTGGTGGTGGGCCTGCTGCCGGCGCTGCGCGCCAAGCGGCTGAAGATCGTCGACGCCCTGGCGGGCCGCTGAGGAGAACCGACATGAAGAAGCAATGGTTGGGCAATCTGGTGTCGGTGCTGCTGCTCGCGGTGGCGCTGGTGGTGTGGATCATCCTGCCGTGGCCGGCGGTACTGGCGGTGGTTGCGGCGGTGGTGCTGTGGCTGCTGCTGACCCGCAGCGGGCGGCTGGCGCTGGCCGCCACGCGGATCGGCGTGGCCAGCCTGCCGCAGCGCTGGGGCGCGTCCTCGGTGGTGGTGGTGGGCATTGCCGGCGTGGTCGGCGTGCTGGTGGCAATGCTGGCGATGGGCCAGGGCTTCCAGGCCACGCTTAACAGCACCGGCGATGAGAGCACCGCGATCGTGCTGCGCGGCGGTTCGCAGGCGGAAACCAATTCGGTGATCACCCGCGACCAGGTGCCGCTGCTGTCCACGGTGCCGGGCGTGGCCAAGGATGCGCAGGGCAAGCCGATGATCTCGCCGGAGCTCTCGCAGGTGGTGAACCTGGTCTCCAAGGGCGATGGCACCGACGTCAACGCGCAGTTCCGTGGCGTGGGCGAAATGGCCTGGGCGGTGCACGACAAGGTCAAGATCACCGAAGGCCGGCGCTTCAATCCCGGCCTGCGCGAGATCGTGGTCGGCAAAGGTGCGCAGGGCCAATTCCGTGGGCTGGAGGTGGGCAAGACGCTCACCCTGGGCAACCAGCAGTGGACGGTGGTCGGGGTGTTCAACTCCGGCGACGCGCACGATTCGGAACTCTGGACGGACGCAGAAACCCTGGCCAATACCTACCAGCGCAGTGCGTGGCAGTCGATCACGGTGCGTACCGACGGTGAAGCGGGCTTCAAGCAGTTCAAGGCCGGCGTTGCCGCCGACCCGCGCCTGAAGCTGGACGTGGAAACCACCAAGGCGTACTACGCCAAACAGGGCGGTGGACTGAACACGCTGATCAAGGTGCTGGGCACGGTGATCGGCGCGATCATGGCGGTGGGTGCGGTGTTCGGTGCGCTCAACACCATGTACGCGGCAGTGGCCACCCGTGCGCGCGAGATCGCCACCATGCGTGCCATCGGCTTCCGTGGCGTGCCGGTGGTCACCGCGATCATGCTGGAGACCATGCTGCTGGCGCTGATCGGCGGCCTGTTGGGCGGGCTGGTGGCCTGGGCCATCTTCAACGGCTACAGCGTCTCCACCATCGGCAGCAACTTCAGCCAGGTGGTGTTCCAGTTCAAGGTCTCACCCGAGCTGCTGTGGAGCGGCTTGAAGTGGGCGCTGGGGATCGGGCTGGTTGGCGGGCTGTTCCCGGCACTGCGCGCGGCGCGGTTGCCGATTACTACGGCGTTGCGGGAAACCTGATGCGCGGTAAGACCGTGCCCCCGGAGGGGCACGGTCCTGCGTCATGCGGAACTTGCCGCGTCGCCGCTCAAAGCAACTCGCAAAGGGGCTTCCCTTCCCTGATGCTGCAACGGTAACTGGCATTGCGATAACCCATCGGCGGCTGCCCGACCACCGCCACACCCGCCCAGTCTGCACGCTGCTGGAAGTAAGGCAAAAACTCCCGCGTGTAGGTGAAAGTACGCGGAGTACCATCCGAATAGAGGAAATCCTCGGCCTTTTCCTGGACCAGGTAGCTGCCGTCGCTGGATCGCAGATACACCCATTGCCGGGTGTCGTAGTCGAAGAACGACTCCACCCATCCCAGGAAGAGGAAGATGTTGAGCTTGGAGATCAACGGCATCCTTCCATCCGCCTGCGACTCGAACCGCAGGATGCGTCCGTGCTCGGTGTCGGCGTGGAGGAACGAGAAGCGCACCGCACGCGACAGCAGGCGATTCACGGTTTGCCTGGCCTCCGGGTGACTGGGATTCAGGTCGCTTACGTGGTGCCCCCAAAGCACCGTGTCGGTTGCGGTCTGCGCATTGAACCCGTGCGGCGAGCCGGGCGCCGGAAGGTCCACCGTCCCCCACTGGTCCACGAATCTCCCGGTGCCCGCGTCGTACATCCTCATCAACGCGTTGTATTGCGTGCGTATCCATGGTTCCGGCACGAAGTGAGTCGCCACACGCTGGCCACCGACCTCCGTCACATTGAACCCCTGGATATTGGTCCAACTCGCGCCGTCGTAGATGTAGTGCTGGCCGACCCCCAGCGACTCTGCACGTTCATACATCTCGCTGGCGGTGCACATGTAACACGGCCGGGCCACGGGGTCTTCCATAGATGCCACTGCCGGATACGGCAACGCGGCCAATAGCAGCCACCACAACTTCTTCATCATCTGCTCCCTGATTGCCCGCACACGCGGGTACAGGCAGTTCAGCAGCGCGCGGAATGGGTGCATATCGGAATGGGGCGAAAGGCGACGCTTCGGATGCATCATCCGGAATGATGCTACCCACATTCCATGACCAACGTGTTCAATACGTCATCTCCATAGCTGGGTTCATGCTCGCGTTCTGGAACGCGGATCATGCCTACGGTGTGACGCAGTTCAATGGAAGCAGACAACCCGCTTCGTCTTTGTCTGAAAAGTCCGAATCTTCATTGCGAAGGCGGCACCCCGTGGCTACTTTCGCGCCCTCGGAAAGGGCGTGCGTCGCGGACGAATTGCGACATCTCCCGACCTACGGAGGGTATGGATGTCGACACAGAAAGTTTCAGACGCGTTTCGATCAGCTGTAGGAACCCTACCCGAAGGGCTGCTCATTGTTGCGCTGTTCGCCACGACGTGCTGGGCGACCAGGCAAGTCTCACTAGATCAGTTCTTTCTACCGGCAGGGGTGCGTGTTGCAGCGCTGATCCTATGCCCTGCTCGCTTCTGGCCATACTTGTTGCTCGGCGAGTATGCCTACTATGGACACCTGAGACTCCCCCTGATCGAGAAGTATGGCCTCTCTTGGGTCCTGATCTCCTCCGCGTTTCAGTTTCCAACTGCGGCGTGGGTCGTCTACCTGCATCGGCGGCATGTCGCTCGCCAGACGGATACATGGATGCTATCGGTCGCAGCTGCTTCAGCAGTGCTGATCGGAGCAGGAACGGTAATCATTGCCCATCTCCTTTGGCCTGTACCGCCCGCCGAAGGGATCGTGGCGATTGCATTCAGAAGCACGCTTGGCGACTACGTAGCCATCTTGACGGTCATACCCCTGGCGGCGCTGTGGAGACAGCGGTTGGATATCGACTGGCCGTCGTTTCTGAACTCACGTACCACATACGGCTTACTTGCACTGCTGGCTTGCGGCTTCGTCTCGATCCTTTTGCCTCAGGGTTCAGTCGAAAGAACTACTGCTCAACTTCTGATGGCGGCGCCTGTCATCGCGCTGACCTGCCTTCAAGGACGGCTGGGGGCAGCCTTGGAGTGCCTTTGATGAATCTGTTCGTCCGAGTTGGCACCCCGGTCACCGGGCTTCCATCTTCGTTTGATCTGGAATCGTTCAACGTTCAGCTGATTGCAGCCCTCTCAGGTACTGCGCTCCTGGCCCTTGGCTCGCGGATCACGCACTTCTACCATCAGTGCACGTTCCATGCGAGCGCCGGTCGGCAGGCCATCTCGAACGCTCGCACCTCCAACAGCGTGGGTGAGCGCGAGCTCCGCAATCGTGCAATGGACCTGAGGCGGATCGGGGACGGGCTTGAGTCCGCGCTGAGCGAGACCATCGACTGGCTGAAAGTTCGCGGACACCACGACATGGCCTCAAGTCTTCTGCACGTTGCGACCGTTCACTCGAGGAAGTTCCGGGAGCAGACCAGCATGGTTTATCCAACCAGCATGGAGCATGTCGGGCTCTACCTCGCCCTTCAGATCGGGGGAGTCGGTGATGCCTGGCAGCAGACAGCGAGGCTGGAGCGGCTTCATCTTTCAGGCGACCCCTGCCGGTTGGACCTGGACCTTCAGCTCAACGTCTATCGCGCAATGACAGAGGCAGTTTCCCTGCTGCTGGAACACGAGAAGGGAAACCTGATGATACGCGCCAGATGCGGTCGCCATGGAACCACCCGGGGCGTGGTGGTTACCATCGGTGCAGCGGACGTTCGCCACAGGCTGTCCAGGAGCACTGTCACCATGGCGATGGGTCGGTTGAGTGGCCGAACACAGGCCTACGGTGGAACCGTTCAGTGCCTCCACAACCGTATCAGGATGTCGTTCGCTGATCCTTCAACGTGCTAGGACTACTCGGAGGCGTTTTCCACCCACCAATTTGCAGTGCTTCCCCAACCACTCACAAGCAACCTGAAATCAGGATGCCGATACACCTCCCGTGCATGCGCCGGCGCGGGTGGGCGATGGTCCGACGGCAAGGCGATGCTGGTATCCATCGGGCCGGCGGGCAGCACCCAGTAGTGCGTTCCCGATCTTCCGATGATGAACTGCACCGCTCCTGCTTTTTCACTAACCTGCAGGTATCCCACTCCATCACGTTCGAACGTGTGAACGGCCCACTGCCGATCAAGGCTCACATCCGTCTCGGACGGTTGAACCTGCCCTATGCCGCTGCTCGCAGACATGGGGTCTTTTATGTCGCCGGGGCAGCACAGCGCCCATGCGGGGAGTGGGCACGTCATCATCAGGATGAGCGGATACAGGTAACGCGCAGACAGCTTCAGCATCTTGCACCTCCGATTCTTCAATGGCTGGTGCGCGCGATGCTATGCGCGCGGGTTCTGCAGCACGTTGAACAAAATCGGAAATTGGCGCAGCCACGCAGGGCGTGGCTCTACCGGGGGATTTTTCGCGACCGGTACACGCTGTCGGAGACGAACAGCAGCAGGCCTACCCAGATCGCGGCGAAACCGATCGCCTTGGCGCTGTCGAACGGTTCGTGGAAGAAGAAGACGCCCAGCAGCAGGCCCAGGCTGGGGGCGATGTATTGAAGGATGCCAACCAATGAAAGCGGGATGCGTTTTACGCCATAGGCAAAGCCAATCAACGGCAGGGCGGTGACGGCGCCGCCCAGGATCAGCAGCAGGTCGTTGCGCAAGCCCCAGCCGCCGAAGAATCCGCCGCCGTGCCCGGCTTCACTCCACAGCGCGAAGCCGATGGCCGGCAGGAACAGGTACAGGCTTTCGATACCCAACCCCGCCACGGGGTCCACCGAGATCATCTTGCGCAGCAGGCCGTACAGGCCGAACGAGCAGGCCAGCCCCAGCGCGATCCACGGCGGGGTGCCGGCATCGACGGTCAGCCAGGTCACGCCGAGTGCGGCGCAGGCTACGGCCAGCCATTGCAGGCCGCGCAGGCGTTCCTTCAGCACCACCACGCCCAGCACCACGCTGACCAACGGGTTGATGAAGTAGCCCAGGCTGGTTTCGATCACGTGCCCGGCGTTGATCGCCCAGATGTACAGGCCCCAGTTGAAGGCGATGGCCAAGCTGCTCAGCGCCAGCGTGGGCAGCGCGCGCGGCTGCGCGGCGATCTGCTTCCACCAACCGGTGCCGTTGCTGATCAGCAGCCAGGCCACCACCAGCACCGTGCTCCAGATGATGCGGTGGGCAATGATCTGCTGCGAGGGCACCGCCTTGAGCAGGTGCCAGTACACCGGCACCAACCCCCACAGGGTAAAGGTGAAGGCGGTGATGGCCAGGCCACGGCGCTGTTCCTGCAGGGGCGTCCTTTCCACTGCGCTCACTTGCGGCGGGTCCGGGCCAGGGTCAGCACCAGCACGCCGGCCAGGATCACGCCCATGGCCAGCAGGTCGCGCGGGCCGAAATGCTCATGGCCGATCAGCGCGCCCAGCAGCACCGCGATCACCGGATTGACGTACGCATAGCTGGCGGCCAGCGCCGGGCGCACGTTCTGCAGCAGCCACACATAGGCGGTGAAGGCCACTATGGAGCCGAACATGCACAGGTAGGCCACGGCCAGCAGCCCATTCATGCTGGGCCATGTGGTGGGGCGCTCGCCGGTGGCCAAGCCGAGGGCGACCAGCATCACGCCGCCGCACAGCATCTGGCCGGCGGCGGTCATGAAGGGGCTGGGCAGGTCCAAACCACGCGCCCAGACCGAGCCGAACGCCCAGCCGATCGGGGCGATCAGCAGCAGGACCAGGCCCTGCGGGGACGCGGTGAGGCTGCTGCCCGCATTCAGCCAGACCACGCCCAGGAAACCGATGGCGATGCCCAGCCACTCGCCGCGGGTGGCGTGCTGGCCGCGCATGGCGCCGAACAGGGCCATCCACAGCGGCACCGAGGCCACGGCGGTGGCGGCCAGGCCGGAAGAGACGGTCCGTTCGGCCAGCACCACCATGCCGTTGCCCAGCACCAGCATGGTCAGGCCCATGATGACCAGGTTGCGCCACTGCCGGCCGGTCGGCGCGGGCAGGCCGCGCCAGCGCAGCACGGCGTACATCAGGCTGCCCGCCACGATGAACCGGGCCCCGGAGACTGTCGTCAACGGCAGCGCGCCGCCCTCCAGGGCGAAACGGATGCCCAGGTAGGTGGACCCCCAGACCACGTACACCAGCAACAGGGCCAGGACGACCAGGCCGCTGCGGGGAGCGGCCTGCGGGGGTACGGGGGTGGCGGCCATACGGGACCAGCGGGCGGGGGAGAGGGGATTCTAGGCCTTTGCCGCAGCCTCGGCATGCCTTCTGGTGGCACGCTGTCGTGCCCGGACTAGTTACATGGTGCAATGCCCACCGGTCATGCACGTGGGGTAAGGTAAAAACTGCCTAGAACCACCGCTCCATCGTGAGGACCGTTTTCCAGCATGAGCATCTCCCCTACCCTTTCAGCGCCCGCCAATGACAAGGCCGCGCTGAAACGTTCGATCTCCAACACCCTGAAGGGCTCGGCCGGCAATCTGGTCGAGTGGTACGACGTCTACGTCTACTCGGTGTTCGCGGTCTACTTCGAATCCCAGTTCTTCTCGGCTGCCGACAAGAACTCCACCATCTATGTGTGGGCGATCTTCGCCGCCACCTTCCTGATGCGCCCGATCGGCGCCTGGTACTTCGGCCGCTTCGCCGACCGTTACGGCCGCCGCCTGGCGCTGACCGTGTCGGTGACCATGATGGCCGCCTGTTCGTTCCTGATCGCGCTGACCCCCACCGCCGCCACCATCGGGGGCTGGGCTGCGTTGATCCTGCTATTCGCGCGCCTGCTGCAGGGCTTCGCCACCGGTGGCGAGTACGGCACCAGCGCCACCTACATGTCCGAGGCGGCCATCCCGGGCCGTCGCGGCTTTCTGTCCTCATTCCACTACGTCACCCTGGTCGGTGGCCATGTGCTGGCACAGCTGACCCTGTTCACCATGCTGCTGTTCTGGGACAAGCCGGAAATTTCGGCGTGGGGCTGGCGCATCGCATTCGGCATCGGTGGCCTGGCCGCCATCGTGGTGTTCTGGCTGCGCCGCACGATGGATGAGTCGCTGACCGAAGATTCCATCGAAGCCGCCCGCGAAGGCCGCGCCAAGGCGTCGGGCTCGATGTACGAGCTGTTCGTGCACCAGTGGCGCCCGCTGCTGCTGTGCTTCCTGATCACCGCCGGCGGCACCGTGGCCTTCTACACCTACTCGGTGAACGGCCCGAAGATGATCCAGAGCGCGTTTGCCGGTACCGACGTGATGACCGGCACGCTGATCAACCTGGGCGTGCTGACCTTCCTGATGGTGCTGCAGCCGATTGGCGGCTGGCTGTCGGACATCGTGGGCCGCAAGAGCCTGCTGGTGTTCTTCGGCGTGGGCGGCGTGCTGTACAGCTGGTACCTGATCACCCAGCTGCCGAACCAGCATGACCCGCTGTGGGCGTTCCTGACCCTGGCCCTCGGCTTTGTGATCCTCACCGGTTACACCTCGATCAACGCGGTGGTGAAGGCCGAGCTGTTCCCGACCCACGTGCGTGCGCTGGGCGTGGGCTTCGGCTACGCAATGGCCAACTCGCTGTTCGGTGGCACCGCGCCGCTGCTGTACCAGGGCGCGCTGAAGACCGACCGGGTGGGCGACTTCGCCATCTACGTCACGGCGATCATCGCGGTGTCGCTGGTGGTGTATGTGTTCTTCCTGAAGAACAAGGGGCCGAACTATCTGGATGGCACCCTGAAATAATTCCGGATCGGAAAAATGAAAAGGCCGGGGCATGCCCCGGCCTTTTTTTTGCGTTTGGATTTACCTGGTTGCCGGCCAGCGGCCGGCACTACCGCTCAGCGACGCACAGCGTCGCTTCGCTCGCGGGTCTGGCGGAACTCCGAACCCTCTTCCCAATGCGGCCAGCTGCGGCTGTTGGCCAGCTCGGCGCCCAGGTCGTAGACCAGCAGGGTGTCGGCGGCGTGGCCGGCCGGGTCCCAGGTGGGGGTCCAGGCGTCGCAGGCCTGGTGGTAGCAGTCGGCGAAGTACTTCTCGCGCAGTGCCTTGCCGGCTTCCACGCCACCTTCCAGCTTGTCCAGGCCCGGGCCGATGGTGATCGCCGGCACGCCCAGGCGGGCGAAGGCGAAGTGGTCGGCCCGGTAGAAGAAGCCGGCTTCGAGGTTCGGGTCCGGGCTGTAGCTGCGGCCACGGGCCTTGGCCACGCGCTCCAGGTCACCTTCCAGCGAGACCCGGCCCTTGCCCCACGAAGCGATATCGCGGGTGGCGCCGTCCGGGCTGAACATCTCGATGTTGATCACCGCCGCGGTCTTCTCCAGCGGCGCCAGCGGATGGGCGGCGTAATAATTGGCACCCAGCAGGCCCTTTTCTTCAGCCGTGAGCGCTACGAAGTACAGCGTGCGCTGCGGCTGCGGGCCGGCCGCGAACACGCGGCCCAGCTCCAGCACCGTGGCCACGCCGGTGGCGTTGTCGATCGCGCCGCGGCGGATCTTGTCGCCCTTGGCGTCGGGTTGGCCGATGCCGAACGCGTCCCAATGCGCGGAGAAGATCACCGCCTCATCCGCATGCGCGCCGCCCGGAAGCTTGGCGACCACGTTGCGGGTGACCACCTGCTCGCGCTTGAGCTTGAACTGCGCCGACAGCGTGGCGTCGCCCAGCACCACCGGCTGGAAGCCGGGGGTCATGGCCTTGCGCTTCTCCGCCTCGAAATCCAGCCCGGCGTCGCGGAACACCTGCTCGGCCACCGAGCGCTGCATCCAGCCCCGCAGCGGCACGTGCTGGGCCAGCGCCTGCTCCGGGGTGCGCTCGATGTCGAACAGCGGCGAGGTGCCCGAGCTCTTCACCGTGGCCCAGCCATACGCCGCCGGGGCGGTTTCATGCACGATCAGCACGCCCTGCGCACCACGCCGCGCCGCTTCCTCGAACTTGTAGGTCCAGCGGCCGTAGTAGGTGACCGCCTTGCCATCGAAGGCGCCCGGGCGATCAGCCTCGAAATCGGCGTCGTTGATCAGCATGACGGCGATCTTGCCGTGCAGGTCCACGCCCTTGTAGTCGTCCCACTGGCGCTCGGGCGCGTCGATGCCGTAGCCGACGAACACCAGCGGTGCATTCCTGATATCCACCGACGCCTGCGGGCGCAGGCTCTGCATCGTCACATCCACGCCGTTTTCCAGCGCGCGCGCCTTGCCCTTCTGGCGCAGCTCCGCGCGCACCGGGCCGTCGACCGAGGCGCGCACCATCGGCACGGGCTGTACCCAGCTGCCGTCCGGGCCGCCCGGCTGCAGGCCGGATTTCCGGAATTCCTCGATCAGGTACTGCACGGTGCGCTCTTCGCCGGGCGAGGCCGGGGCGCGCCCTTCGAACTCGTCCGAGGCCAGGATCCGCACGTGACGCGACAGCGCTTCGGGGTCGATGCCGCCGCCCGGCAGGTCATTGGCCGCGTGGGCCAGCCCGCCGACGAACAGACAGGACGACAACAGCAGCATGCGCATCGGATTCACGGCAGACACCAGAAAAAGAACGGAATGCCAAAGTGTAACGTGACACTTCAGTTACCGTGCACGCCTCAGCGCCGGTCGCGGTCCAGCCAGCAGGCCAGGCCCTGTGCGTTGAGCTCGATGTCCATGGCGAGGATGCGCTCCACTGCGGCGTCGTCCAGGCGACAGCCATGCGCCTGCGCGCGCTCCAGATAAAGCGCGGTAAGTGCTGAAACCAGGCAGCGGTGACGATCAGGACGCTCATCGCACTGGCGCCCGATTTCCACCATCGCATCGATCTGCTCGATCAGGTCGGCGGCCAGCGCGGGGATATCCTCCACGCGGCCGTAGTGGGTGAGGTATACCGCCTGCGGTTCCAAGGCGAGCAGGCGCGCGATGGACTGCTTGAGCGGTTCGGGGTCGAACTGCACCGGCGAGGAGGTGGGAACGATGAAGGCGCCGCGTGCGCTGTCCAGCTCGCGGTAGGACAGCCCGAAGGTGTCGCCGGTGAACAGGCTGCGGCTGCGTTCGTCCCACACGCACAGGTGGTGGCGCGCATGCCCGGGCGTGTCCAGGCACAGCAGGCTGCGTCCGGCCAGGTCGACGCGGTGTCCGTCTTCGGCAATCACGATGCGCGCGGCCGGCACCGGCAGCACCGGGCCGTAGCTGCGCGCGATTTCCTCGGCACCATAGACCTCGGTGGCCCCGGCGACCAGGCGGGTGGGGTCGATCATGTGCGGTGCGCCGCGCGGATGCACCACCAGCGTGGCATTGGGCAGCTGCTGCATGAGCAGGCCGGCGCCGCCGGCATGGTCCAGGTGCACGTGGGTAAGCACCAGCCAGTCCACCTGTTCCGGGGTGCAGCCCGCACGTTCCAGCGCGGCGAGCATCGCCGGTACGGCCAGGCCGGTGCCGCAGTCGATGAACGCGGCGCGGCCCTGTTCGACGATCAGGTAGGCGGCGTCGAAGTCATTGCGCTGGAACGCGGTGTCGATGGTGAAGATGCTGGGGTCCACGTACATCGGCTCATCCCTGGCAGAAACGGTATACCGACCCAGTCTAGGGCGAACCGGCGGCCGGTTTCGATGCGGCTTTGGTCGCACGCTGGGCCAGCCAGCTGCCGCGCAGCAGCAGCGCGGCCACCATCACCCCCAGGAACGCACCGTAGGCGTAAAGCACCGCGAGCACCTGGCGCCAGATCGGGCCGGCGTCGCTCTGCACCACGCCGATATGGTGGCCCCAGAGCATGGCGGCAATGCTGAGCACGAAGGCCAGCAGCAGCGCGGCGCCGTCGAACAGGCGCCGCGCGGTGTCGCGCGGCTGGCGGGGGAACATCCAGTACAACGTGCCCAGCAGGATGAACCAGGGCAGGAACAACACCAACGACAACCAGGCCATCGTGTTTCCTCCGTTGACGTTTCCATCGACCAGCGGTCGATGGCTACCGCACGCACCGCATCAGGCGGCTTGGTCGCGCAGCTCCTGCAGCGCGGCCAGCACCACGTCTACTTCCACTTCCAGCTTGAACAGCTCGCTCTGCAGCTGGTCGCCCTGCTCGGCCTGCTTGAGCACGCCGATCAGCTGGCCGGCGTCGCGCGGGGAATCGAAGGCTTCGCTCTGGATCAGCAGGGTGCCGTCGCCGGCCTGAAGCTTGAAGTAGAAGCGCCCGTCCTTTTCGCGGTACTGCTTGAACAGCGGCGGGGCAGCGCGCGCCACGCCACCGTCTTCCGCGGCGATGCTGCCGGCAGTGGAGAGGTCGCGCAGTCCCACCGCGTGGCGCAGTTCCTTCAGCAACGGAATGGCGTACTGCTCACGCAGCTGCTGGCCGCGACGGCGCAGCAGCGCTTCGATCTTCTCCGGCTCGGCCATCAGCGCGTCGTAGCGCTCGCGCAGCGGGGTCAGTTCGGCGTCGATGCGCTCGAACAGCTGCTGCTTGGCGTCGCCCCAGCTGATGCCGTCGGCGAACGCCTGGGCGAACGCTGCGGTCTGCGCCGGGCTGGCGAAGGCCTGGTACATCTGGAACAGGGCCGACCCTTCAGTGCTCTTGGGCTCGCCCGGTGCGCGCGAGTCGGTGAGGATGGAGAACACCAGCTTCTTCAGTTCCGCGCGCGGGGCGAACAGCGGAATGGTGTTGTGGTAGCTCTTGCTCATCTTGCGGCCGTCCAGGCCGGCCAGGGTGGCCACCTGCTCGTCGATCACCACCTCCGGCAGCGGGAAGTATTCCTTGCCATACACGTGGTTGAATCGCTGCGCGAAGTCGCGCGCCATTTCGATGTGCTGGATCTGGTCGCGACCCACCGGCACCTTGTTCGCCTTGAAGATCAGGATGTCGGCGGCCATCAGCACCGGGTACATGAACAACCCCGCGCTGATCCCGGCGTCTTCGTCGAGCTGTTCTTCGCGGTTCTTGTCCACCGCCGCCTTGTACGCATGGGCCCGGTTGAGGATGCCCTTGCTGGCGATGACGGTCAGGAACCACATCAGCTCGGTGGTTTCGGGAATGTCGCTCTGCCGGTAGAACCAGACCTTGTCCGGATCCAGCCCGCACGCCAGCCAGCTGGCGGCGATCTCCAGGGTCGAGCGCTGGGTCCGCTCCGGCTCCTGCGCCTTGATCAGGCTGTGCAGGTCGGCCAGGAAGAAGAAGCTCTCGATGTCCGAGGCGGCACTGGCGGCAATGGCCGGGCGGATCGCGCCGACGTAGTTGCCCAGGTGGGGGGTGCCGGAGGGGGTAATACCGGTAAGAACGCGGGTGGTCATGTGGGAATCATTACAGGCAGTTGAACGCCCCCAGTTTACCTGCCCGCGCGCAACCCCGTTGGCCGGCCCGGCGCGTTGAAGGTCATACCCAACCGAAGGCCCCTGCCATGAAACGCCTGACCCTGCCCCTGCTTGCCGTGCTGGCCCTGTGTGGCTTCAAACCCGCCGTTCCGCCCCGTGCCGACGCCGGCCCGGTCACCCTGAGCCTGGTCGACCGCGACCAGCAGCGGGAACTGCCCACCTGGCAGCACCGCGGCCAGCGCTGGGTGGCCGGGAACCAGGGCGCACCGTATGCGGTGCGCCTGCGCAACAACAGCCCCGAGCGGGTGCTGGTAGTGCTTTCGGTGGACGGCCTGAACGTCATCAACGGCGAGGTCGCCTCGCCCAACCAGACCGGCTACGTGCTTGAGCCGTGGCAGAGCGCGGACATCACCGGCTGGCGCAAATCGCAGCGCGAGGTGGCGCAGTTCGTGTTCACCAACCCCGGCAACAGCTACGCCGACCGCACCGGCCGCCCGGACAACATCGGCGTGATCGGCATCGCGGTGTTCAACGAAGCCGAGCGCTGGGTGCCGCCCACCCCGCGCGCGCCGCCGGTGGCACGCGGAAAGAGCCGGGTGCAGGCGCAGGCATCGGCCGAAGCGGCTGCCGACAGTGCGATGCCGTCGGCCCGGGCGAGCGGCTCGGTGGCTGCTGCGCCGGCGCCCGCCCTGGGCACTGGCCACGGCCGGCGCGAAGCGTCGTATTCGGGCAGCACCACCTTCGAACGCGCCAGCCGCCTGCCGGCGCAGCGCGTGGACATCCGCTATGACAGCGAGCGCAACCTGGTGGCGCGAGGTGTCATTCCCGCCCGCTACCGCAGTGGCGAGCAAGGCCCGCAAGCCTTTCCCAACAGCTTCGTGCCGGACCCGCCCGCCTACGGCTGGCGCTGAGCCGGACGGGTACGCGCACGAAAAAACGGGCCGCGATGCGGCCCGTTCCGGTTTCATACCCTCGTCGCGGTACTGCACCGCGCTGGCCCGCAGGGCGGGTCAGTGGAAATCCGGGTAATCCTTGCGCATGGAGGCTTCGAAGTCCTTGACCTCGCTTTCGGCGCGATCGCGCGCCCAGCCATAGCGCTCCTGCAGGCGGCCCGCCAGGTACTCGGCATTGCCTTCGGCCACCTTGAAATCGTCATCGGTCAGGTCGCCCCACTTTGCCTGCGCCTTACCCTTCAGCTGCGTCCACTTGCCGGAAATGATGTCTTTGTTCATGGGTTCGCGTCCTGTAGTGCAACGGCAATGTCGCCGCAGGAACAGGATGCAATAACGCGTGTTTCCAGGCGGTCAAGCGCGGATGAAGCGCACGCTCACTTCATTGAATGGCAGAAACAGCGGCGAAAATCACAAAAAAAAATGGCCGGGAAATTCCCGGCCATTCTTCGTTGCATGCCAGCGCGAGGCTGGCCTGCATCGTTGGATCAGTTGCCCTTGGCGGCGTCTTCAACCGACTGCCCGGCCTTCTGCACATCCTTGCCGGCACCGGCAACGGTGTTGCAACCGGACAGCATGGCC
Organism: Stenotrophomonas aracearum; assembly: GCF_031834615.1. Lineage (NCBI taxonomy): Bacteria > Pseudomonadati > Pseudomonadota > Gammaproteobacteria > Lysobacterales > Lysobacteraceae > Stenotrophomonas > Stenotrophomonas aracearum. Next base: position 378,844 of record NZ_CP115543.1, on the reverse strand, counting down.
AGCGAAACCATCGACAACAGCATCAGTGCAATAACACGCTTCATAGGGTTCTCCTGATTAGTTCAACGTCACTACCGAATTCCGGCCCCACCTGCCTCTGGCAGATCGCGGTGGCATTGCCCCCCGCGTGATGTGCAATCTGGGGTCTGGCGCGTGCAATCGATGTGAACGCGGCGCGCGGCTGTTCAGCCACGCGCCGGGAACCGGCCAGGCGCCTCAGTCGCGCATCAGGGTGGACTTGCCGAACAGGCTTTCCACCAGGTCCACCGCCAGCGACCCGGTGGCGTTGTGGTCGTCCAAAATGGGGTTGAGTTCAACGATGTCCAGCGAGCCCATGCGGCCGGTGTCGGCGATCATTTCCATCACCAGCTGCGCCTCGCGGTAATTCACCCCGCCCGGCACCGTGGTGCCCACGCCGGGGGCGATGCTGGGGTCCAGGAAGTCCACGTCGAAGCTCACATGCAGGTGGGTGTTTTCGTCCACGCCTTCCAGTGCGGCCTCCACCGCGCGCTTCATGCCGACTTCGTCGATGTAGCGCATGTCATACACATCGACCTTGTGCTGCTTGATCAGGCGCTTCTCTTCCTGGTCCACCGAGCGGATGCCGATCTGGCGCACCTGCTGCGGCGAGATCGCCGGGGCGTCGCCACCCAGCCGGGTCAGCGCGTCCGGGCCGAGCCCGCACAGGCAGGCCACCGGCATGCCGTGCACGTTGCCCGACGGGGTGACCTCGCTGGTGTTGAAGTCCGAATGCGCGTCCAGCCACAGCACGCGCAGGGTGCGCCCCTGTTCGCGGCACCAGCGGGCCACGGCGGTGATCGAGCCGATGCCCAGGCAGTGGTCGCCACCCAGCATGATCGGCAGGCGGCCGGCCTGCAGCTCGGCGTAGGTGGCATCCATCAGCACGCGGTTCCATTCCACCACTTCGTCCAGGTGGCGGTAGCCCTCGACGGGGGACGTCCACGGATTGCGCGGGCCCACCAGGTCGCCGCAGTCGCGCACGTCCACGCCACGCGCCTCCAGCGCCTCGACAAGACCGGCAATGCGCAGGGCTTCCGGGCCCATGCTGGCGCCACGGTGGCCGGCACCGATATCGGTCGGCACGCCGATCAGGGACACCGCAGGTTGACGCTTGCTCATGCTGACTCCACACACACGGAAAATCAGACCAGTCTAGTGACGGTGCCGCCGAAACACGCGCGGCGGCGCAGCAGCGGAGGACGTCGCGCGGCGTGAAAGCCTTATGTGTCAATGGTTTGACACATTGCAAAGAAACGGTCGGTTCATCTTACGTTAGCCGTTCTGGCGAAATTTACGTGCTACATTTCACACTTCTTCGCAGTACTGATTGACTAACCCGCAAAGGGTTGGTCTGTCTTTCGTTTTGTCTCAGGGGGCAGTACGTGCAGCGCAGCAGCATCCACCAGATCGTCCGTAATGCCGGTGGCGAGAGCCAACCGGCCCGGCAGTTGTATGACGTTGCCGCCATCGAAGCGGTGTTCCAGCAGTCGCGCGAGCGCGAGCGGGGCTTGAGCCTGCTGATGCTCTCCACCGCCGACGGCCGCGCCGTGGCCGAGGATTCCTCGCTGGGCGTGGACGGTCGCCGCCTGGCGGCGATGGCCAATTCGTTCCTGACCCTGGGCGAGACCGTGTCGCGCGAACTGGCGCTGAGCGATGCGGACTACGCCACCATCTGCACCAAGCTGGGCAACGTGGTGCTGATCCGCATTGCCGCCGACAAGCCGCTGACCCTGACCGCCGTGGCCAGCCACGAGGTCAACATGGCCGTGCTGCTGTTCCATGCGCGCGAGTGCGCCAACCGTCTTGATGCCGTGCTGCGCGACCGCGCGGCCTGAGCCCTTCCGATTTCGTTGTGCCCTTCCGGCAGGCGTTCGCCTGCCCCTCCCACTGCCTGAAGAAAAAAGGATTTACGTGCCCAATCTCAATCTGGAAAAGCTCAATTCGCTCGCTGGTTTCGTCGGCGCCGCCCTGGTCGACGGTGACAGCGGCATGGCCCTGGCCATGGTCGGCGGCGGCAACATCAACCTGGAACTGGCTGCGGCCGGCAACACCGAAGTGGTGCGTGCCAAGCGCCGCGTGGCCGAGTCGCTGGGCCTGTCGGACACGCTGGAAGACCTGCTGATCACCCTGACCACGCAGTACCACCTGATCCGTCCGCTGGAAAGCAACCCGCTGCTGTTCCTGTACGTGGTTATGGACCGCAGCAAGGCCAACCTGGCCATGTCGCGTCATGAACTGAAGGCCTTCGAAAAGACCCTGGACTTCAGCTGATCGCAAGCGCATGGGGCGTGCCGCATCCCTGACCGGAAGCGGCGCGCCTGCTGCTGCGGCACCGCGTGACCCCCATGAATGCCCCCACCCGTTCTTTCCGCATTGCCGCCATCGGCCTGGATGTCCTGCACCAGACCCGACTGAAGCTGGCCAGTTCCATGCTGCTCGCCGAGCGCATGGAGGTGGTGCTGCAGCCGTGGTCCGGCGACAGCTGCGACCTGCTGGTGGTTGGGCTGGACCATGCCGATTCGTCGCGCGCGCTCAGCGAAGCGCATGCGGTGAACGTGCCGGTGCTGTCCATCGCACGCCGCTTCGCCGACCCGGCACCCGGCCGCCTGCCGCACGGTGCCACCGTGCGCGCCATCAACGAACAACTGTCCAGCCTGCTGCTGGCCGCGCCTAGCGTGTCGCGCCCGGTGCAGGGCGTGCCGTTGCTGCTGCAGCTCGCGTCCGCTGCCGGCACACCGGCGTTGCACCTGCTGCAGCGTGGCGGCATCACCGTGCTGGTGGATACGGCCACGCGCAGCATCGGATTGGCACCCTCGACGACGTTGTCCGACGTGGTTGCGCAGCTGGATGACATCGCCTGGTCGGGCGAGGCGATCGATGCCTCCACCTTCCAGCACCAGTATGCGTACCGACTGCCGCAGCGGCATTCGTTCGAAGCGCTGTATTTCTGCATTGCGCGCCATCGCCCGGAGCTGCTGCCGCCGGTGGCCGAGCACACCGCACTGAAGCTGCGCCATTGGCCCGACCTCACCGCCGAGGATGTGCCGGGCACCTGGCTGCTGGCCATCGCCTGCCTGCATGCCCGGCCGTGGCAGGCGAGTGCACTCGCCGCCGCTTGCCAGATCCCGCGCGACACGGTGCAATCCCTCTTCTGCGCTGCTGTTGCCAGTGGCCTCGCACTGAACCAGGAGCCTGCCGTGACCCCTCCTTCCCGCCGCCGCGATGCCGGTGACTCGCGCTTCTTCTCGTGGGTGGCGCGCCGCTTCGGGCTGAACCTGTTCCAGGGGAATTCGGCATGAGCCTGCCCGCCAACAAGCTGGTGTTCGTCGGCAGCATGGGCGCCGGCAAGACCACGGCGGTGCGTGCGATCTCCGACGTGGAGCCGGTCAGCACCGAAATGCCGATGAGCGAAGACGCGATGGGCGACAAGGTGGAAACCACCGTCGCGCTCGACTACAGCTCGATCGAACTGGACGACGGCGAACTGCTGCACGTGTACGGCGTACCCGGCCAGCGCTACCTGGACTTCATGTGGCCGATGGTCTGCGAAGGCGCGCTCGGCGTGATCGTGCTGGTCAGCGCCGGCCATCCCGACCCGGTGGCTTCCACAGTGGAGCTGCTGCAGGAGTTCTCGCGCATCGCACCGGACGCCAGCCTGGCGGTGGGCGTGACCCGCACCGATGAGCACCCTTCGCTGCTCATTCCCGAGTTCCGCAATGCGCTGTTCGACGCCGGGCACCGGCTGCCGGTCATGCGCGTGGACGCGCGCTCGGCCACGCAGGTGACCTTCCTGGTGAAGTCGCTGCTGTCGTATCGGTACGCGGAAACGAAGTGATGGTGCCGACACCCGGATTCGAACTGGGGACCTACCGCTTACAAGGCGGTTGCTCTACCAACTGAGCTATGCCGGCAAAGGCACGGCGACGGCATTGGCCGGCGCGGAGGGCGATTCTAGCGCAAGCCTGCGCATTCCAGCGAGCGTTGCTGGGCGGCACCGCTGCGCTGGCGGGCGGCGCTGGGGGTGGCCTGGTCGGCCAGGGCCGCGTCAACCCACCACTGCGCGGTGCCGGCGCTGCCGCCGACCAGGCGGGCATTGAAGCCGGCCGCGCTCAGGGCGGCCAGGCGGCGTTCGGCGCCTTCGCGGTTGCGGTACTGGCCCAGCGCGATGGCGTTGGCGTCTTCGCCCTGGGCCATGATGTAGTAATCGCTGATGCCGGCGGCGGCAATGCGCTTGACCGTGGCCTGCGCTTCTTCGCGGCTGGCGGCGGCCGGCATCATCACCCGATAGGTGCTGCTGGCACCGGGCTTGGCCGTCTCACGCAGGCGCGAGCGCTGGACCAGGGCGCCGGCCTTGGACTGAGCAGCCATGGCGGTGTCGCGATCGGCAAACGGGCCGAGGCTGATGCATTGGAGCGGGCCGGGGGCGGGAGTCGGGGCCGGAGATGGCGTCGCGGGTGCGGGCGCTGCCGGGGCGGCCGTCAAAGCAGAAGCAGCAGTTTGCGCCGGAGAGGTCGCGCGCGGTTCAGGCGGCCGGGCAGAGCCCGGCGCTACTTCGGAGGCCGGCTTTTCAGAGCCATTGGTGGCCGCCGGGGTGGCGTCGGTCAATGCGGCACCTGCGGCATCCGGGGCTTCTGCTGGCGCGCCTGCCGGCGCGGCGGCCTTCGGCGTGTCGAGCAGCTGCAGCTGCGCCACGCCGGTGGGTGGGGCGGGGGGCGGTGCTGGCGCAGCGTCACCGCGCAGCATCCACCACAGCGCAACGCCTACATTGAGGATGGCCAGTACGACGATCAGGGCACGGGTAAGCATGCGGCGATCCTACCGCGCCGCCGGTGGCTGGTGCACCGCCCAGCGCGCGAGGCCATCCAGCACCAGCGCTGGTTGGAACTGCGCGTCGCCCAGCAACGGCAACAATGCGGGTGCACCACCGCCATGGACCAGCAACGCCGGCACCGCGCCCAGCGTGGTGGCCGCCTGCATGCGGCTGCGCTCGATCAACGCCACTGCGGCGCCGTCGCAGCCGGAGGCCAGCGCATCTGCGGTGTCGTTGGCGAACTCGCTGTAGTCGCCGCCCTGCGCGGGCAACTGCACCGCGCGCGCATGCAAGGCTTCGCGCATGGTGGTAGGCGAGGCAGCGATGCGCCCGCCATGATGCTGGCCGTCCGCGTCGAGCAGGTCGATGGTGAGCGCGGTGCCTACTCCGGCCACCAGCACGGCCTGGCCGCGTTCGGCCGCGGCGATCAGCGCGAGGTAACGATCAACGCCGAACTTCGCCGGATCCGCATATGCGATGCGCACGCCCGCGCAACTGGCTTCGGTGCGTGCGACCCGCACGTGCTTGAAGCGTGCTTGCAGCACCTCGAGCATGCTGGCGGTGAGCGACGCGGCAGCCACGCTGGCCACATACGCGGTGTCGCCGCTGGGCAGCAGCGCCAGCGCATCGGTCGGCATCGCTTCGGCACCGTGCGGCCAGGCCTGCACGTCGCCGGCGCGGTTGCCCTGCAGCGGTGCGAACTTGAACCGCGAATTCCCCAGGTCGAACAACCAGTCGCTCATTGCGCCCTCACGCTGACTTCCCCGGCATGGAACACGCGTTCGCTGCCGTCGATGCGCACGCGCAACGCACCATCGTCGGCCAGCCCCAGTGCCTGCCCTTCATGCAGCACGCCTCCATCGTCCACCCGCACGTTGCGTCCGGCCAGACTGTCCAGCGCGGCATAACGCGGCAGGAATGGCGCCAGTCCGTCGCCCTCGAATGCGTCCAGCGCCGGCAGCAATGCGGCCAGCAACCACGCCACGACGTCATTGCGGCTGACCTCGTCGCCGAGCAGCGTGGCCAGATCGGTCCACGGCTGGGTGATCTCCGCGGCGAACGCGGCCGGCATGCGCACGTTGATGCCCAGCCCGATCACCGCGCGTGCCGGGCCGGCGAATTCGCCGCCACCTTCCACCAGCAGGCCACCGAGCTTGTGGCCGTCGACCACGATGTCGTTGGGCCACTTCAGGCCCACGTTGGCCACGCCGTGCGCGCGCAGCGCCTCGGCCACCGCCACGCCGGCGACCAGGCTCAGCCCGCCCAGCCGCGACAGGCCACCGGCGAAACCGCGCAGCACCGACAGGTACACATGCGCCGCCAGCGGCGAGGCCCAGGCCCGCCCGCGACGGCCGCGGCCGCCGGTCTGGCGTTCGGCCAGCAGCACCCGTGCGCCGCGCTCGGGCGCGCTGCACCGCAACAATTCGGTATTGGTCGACCCGACCGACCAGGACACATCCAGGCTTTCCAGACCGGCCTGCTGCGCGGGGTTGAGCGCATTCAGGATCGCAGCCGCGTCCAGCAGGTCCAGCCGCTGCTGCAGCTGGTAGCCGTCGCCGGCACGCCCATCGACCTCGATGCCCGCCGCCCTAAGTCCTTGAATCCGCTTCCAAATGGCGGCACGGGTCTGGCCCAGCTCGCGCGCCAGCGCGTCGCCGGACAGTCGCCCGGCGCCCAGTTTGGCCAGCAGTTGGCGGTCGTCCACGGCAGCTTCCATCGGTTGATCGGGAAAAGTATGCGGGAAAGCGGCCGAACGCGCTTTTCGGGAGGCTTCCAATCGACGCCGTGAATCGGGCTAGAATCGAAGATTGACCGTTTTCGCCCCTTCACGGAATTCGACGATGCGCCACGCCCATTGCCTGATCCTGCTGTTGGCTCCCCTTGCCGCGCACGCGTCCGATGCGCAGGCCAGCTCGGGCCGGGGCGGTTGCGTGTATTCGGCAGCGGAAAGCGAGCGCCCGGCCCCCGCCGCCGCACCGGCAACCCCGGCGCCGGCCACGGTCAAGCCCAGCGCCGCCGCACCGGTCAGCACCGGCGGTGGCGGCGACGATGACGTGCTGCCGCGCCTGCGTGCACCGAAATGGCACAGCTTCCTGCCGGGCATGTTCCGCTGATCCAGTCGTTGTTGCGCTGGCTGCGGTCCTCGCCGCGTCCCATTCCTGAAACGTCCTGGCAACGCACCTGCCAGCGTAGCGCGTGGCTGCGCGGTTTGCCGGCCGAGCGACGGCAGCGCCTGCGCGAACTGTCAGCTGCGTTCCTGCACGACAAGACCATCACGCCGATCGGCGGACTGCAGCTGGGCGACGATGATGCGGTACTGATCGCCGCGCTGTGCTGCCTGCCGCTGCTGGAACTGGGTGAAGTGGGACTGCGCGGCTGGTCGCAGGTGCTGGTCTATCCCGAAGGCTTCATCGTGCCGCAGAGCGAGATGGACGAAGACGGGGTGCTGCACGAGTGGGAAGAAGAGGCGATTGGCCAGGTCTCGCACAACGGGCCGCTGCTGCTGTCCTGGCATGACGTGCAAGCCGAGCTGAAGCACCCGCATGAAGGTGCCTGTGTGGTGGTGCATGAAATGGCGCATCGGATCGATGTGCTGGACGGCGTGCTCGATGGCACCCCGCCGTTGCCGCGCGACTGGCAGAAGCAGTGGGCCGCCGATTTCCAGCAGGCGTTCGATGCGCTGTGCGCGCAGGTGGATGACGGCCAGGAGACGGTGATCGACCCGTATGCAGCCGAAGCACCGGATGAGTTCTTCGCGGTGGCGACCGAGTACCACTTTTCCGCGCCGGACCTGCTGGAGCAGGAAATGCCGGTGGTGGCGGCGCATCTGCGCCGGTTCTATGGGGCTTCACCCTCGTTTTGAGGGTGTACCGGCCAGCGGCCGGTACCTACCGCTCAAGGGCCTGGCGGCAGCTTCACTTCAAACCGCGCGCCACCCAGTTCCGGCGAACGCTTCACCTGCAGTTCGCCGCGATAGTCCTTGATCAAGTCCTGCACGATCGAGAGGCCGATGCCGTGGCCTTGCACGCGTTCGTCGCCGCGCACGCCACGCTGCAGCACCTTGGCGATGTCTTCCGGCGCGATGCCCGGGCCATCATCATCCACCGAGAGCAGCAACCCGGCGCGGCGTACGCCCCGCTCCGTAAGCGGCTTGGCGGTCAGCAGCACGCGGCGGTTGGCCCACTTGAAGGCGTTCTCCAGCAGGTTGCCCAGCAGTTCCTGCAGATCGCCCGGTTCGCCGTGGAAGCGCGCGGCCTCGTCGATGTCGAACTCGCACAGCACGCCCTTGGACGCGTAGACCTTCTCCAGCCCACGCACGATTTCCTCGGCGTTGGATTCGATCGGCAACGGTGCCGAGAACAGCTTGTGCCCGGACGATGCCGCACGCGCCAGCTGGTAGCCGACCAGGTTGTTCATGCGGCGCAGCTGGACGTCGAACTCCTCGCGCAGGTCCTGGTCCTGGGCACCACTATCCAGCTGCGTGCGCAGCACCGCCAGCGGGGTTTTCAGGCTGTGCGCCAGGTCGGCCAGCGTGTTGCGCTGTCGCTCGAGATTTTCGCGCTCACTCTCAATGAAGGCATTGATGCTGTCGGTGAGCGGTTCCAGCTCACGCGGGTGGCGTTCGCTCATGCGCTCGGTTTCGCCGCGCTGGACCTTGGTCAGCTCGGTGATCACGCGGCGCATCGGGCGCAGGCTCCACTGCAGGATCACCGTCTGCAACAGCAGCAGGATCAAACCGGCACCACCCATCCAGAACCACACCCGACCACGGAACACGCGCAGCTGCGCACCGAGCGCGCGCGAGTCTTCCATCACGTAGATGGTGTACGGGAATTCGGTGGCGGGATCGGCGTCGGCGTCCCACACAAGGCCCAGGCCGTAGCGGTACACCGAGCCCTGGCTGCCATCGATCTGGATCATCGGCAGCGGGCCTTCGAACACTTCCTGGCGCGGGGCCAGCAGGCCGCCACCCACGGTGGGCAGCATCGGGCCCTCGGCGGACATCGAGTTGCCCTTGCCGTCCGGCATCACCACCTGCAGGTACAGGCCGCTGCCGGGCACGTCGAAGCGTGGATCCGGCGGCTGCTCGCGGATATACAGCGAGCGGTCGCGGGTGAAATCGATGCCGGCCGCGTAGGCGGTGGCGTAGTTCTTCAACCGCTCGCGCAGGTTGGCGCGCGCGGTGTCGGCGAAGGCAGCATCCAGCGCATAGCCGGCGATCGCCAGGAAGGCGATCAGGCTCACACTGGCAGCCAGCAGCTGGCGCGCCTGCAGGGAGCGCGGCCGCCAGCGTTTAAAGAACCACAGACGGCCTGACATCATCCCGTCACCGCACCAGCGGCTCAGCCCTCGTGGTTGCGCGGAATCGCGAAGCGGTAGCCGCGGCCACGCACGGTTTCGATCGGCTTGAGCTCACCGTCCGGATCCAGCTTCTTGCGCAGGCGGCCGATGAACACTTCCAGCACGTTCGAGTCGCGGTCGAAATCCTGCTGGTAGATGTGTTCGGTGAGGTCGGCCTTGGAGACCAGTTCACCGGCATGCATCATCAGGTATTCGAGCACCTTGTACTCGTAGCTGGTGAGGTCCACGTTGCTGCCTGCAACGCTGACGGTCTGCGCGGCGAGATCCAGCGCGACCGGGCCGCATTCGAGGGTGGGCTTGCTCCAGCCGGCAGCGCGGCGCAGCAGCGCGTTGACGCGTGCCAGCAGCTCTTCGACGTGGAACGGCTTGACGAGGTAATCGTCGGCGCCCTGCTTGAGCCCTTCGACCTTGTCCTGCCAGCTCGAGCGGGCAGTAAGGATCAGCACCGGGAACTTCTTGCCCTCGTCGCGCAGCGCCTTGATCAGTTCCATGCCCGACATCTTGGGCAGGCCCAGATCGATGATGCCTACGTCGAACGGCACTTCGCGGCCCATGTACAGACCTTCCTCACCGTCCTGTGCGGCATCGACGGCAAAGCCTTCGCGCTTGAGCCGGGCTGCAAGGGTTTCCCGCAGCGGGGCTTCGTCTTCGACCAGAAGGATACGCATGAACTCTCCCTAGTGTCCTGGGTGTGGCCTGGGGCCAGTGGCTAACAGATGACTGCGGACAACTATCCCCGTTCAGGGGTTATCGCCGCGTAGTGATGACATATCCGAACGCGGCGTGCGGGGCTGTGAACGCGGCTGGGCAGGGTCGTCCATGTAGCGGACCCGGCCCCGGTCATCCATGTATTTCACCCGGTTGATGTCCCGCCCATCGAAGGGCACCCGCTCGGCACCCAGGATGTGGCCGCCGGTGGTGCGCTGGACCCGGCGCACCGCGTCGGACAGGGACCGCTCCTGCGGGGCACCACGGGACGCCCGGACCATCTCGCCGCGGGCCGGTTCCGGCTGCGGGGCCTGCGCAGCCGCGCTGCCGATGGCAGCAACGGCGCAGGTCGCCAGCACGGCGGCAACGGCAATTCGACGGTGGCGGGGCAGGGAGAGCATCGGGTCTGATCCTAACGGAGCGCGTCAAAACGTTCAAAAGTTGTGAATCGGCGAGCGTCGGCCTGGGCCGGCGCTTTACGAATCTTTTGCAAATTCTTGGTTTTACGCAGTGAATCCGGTCTGAACTTTTCCGACCCCCGCTTCGCTTCGTTCATCTAAGTGAACCTTGCAGGGTCTTGCTGGGCGGTGTCAAGCCGCGACGCGTTCGGCCTGGTTGCGGGTGCTGGGCAGCGCCTGCTCGATCAGCGCCCAATCGGCGCCCGGGCGGTGGGCACCCTCGCTCAGCACCTGGCGGAATGCGCGGCCGCCCGGCTGGCCGTGGAACAGGCCCAGCAGGTGGCGGGTGATGTGCTTGAGGGCCAGGCCGCGCTCCAGCTGCGCCTCGATGTAGGGGCGCATGGCGCGCAGCAGCGCCTCGCGCGGCTGCAGCGGAGCGCCGGTCTGGGCCGCCTCCAGCTGATGCAGCACGTAGGGGTCGTGGTAGGCCGCGCGGCCCAGCATCACCCCGTCCAGCGCCGGCAGTTGGGCCTGGGAGGCCTCCACCGTGGCCAGGCCGCCGTTGAGGACGATCTGAAGGTTCGGGCGGTCGGCCTTGAGCCGGTGCGCCCAGTCGTAGCGCAGCGGCGGCACTTCGCGGTTTTCCTTGGGCGAAAGGCCCTTCAGCCAAGCGTTGCGGGCATGCACGATGAACATCGCGCTCCCGGCGTTGGCCGACTGATCGACGAAGTTCACAAACGTTTCGTAGTCGTTGTCTTCATCCACGCCCAGACGGCATTTCACCGTGACCGGGATATTTACTGCCTCGACCATGGCCGCCACGCACTCGGCCACGAGGGTGGGTTCGCGCATCAGGCAGGCGCCGAAACGGCCGGCCTGGACACGGTCGGAGGGGCAGCCGCAGTTGAGGTTGACCTCGTCGTAGCCCCAGTCCTGTGCAATTTCCGCCGCCTGCGCAAGCAGGGCCGGGTCGCTGCCGCCAAGCTGCAGGGCGAGCGGATGCTCGCTGCCGTCATAGCCGAGCAGGCGCTCGCGGTCGCCGTGGATCACGGCGTTGGCGTGGACCATTTCCGTGTACAGACGCGCGCCCGGGGCCAGGATCCGGTGGAACACGCGGCAATGGCGGTCCGTCCAGTCCATCATCGGGGCAACGGACAGGCGCAGGGATGCGGCGTAGCGGTCTGCGGGGGCGGCAGGCAGGGTCATGGGGTGTCGGGTCTGGCAGGGAAGTGCTGGGTTTGCCAGCGCGATCAATAGTTTACACCGGAGGCCTGAACCGGGCCGGGAATGGGCGGGAGACCCGAGAATCCTCGACCGTCGAGCCCAGCCTTGGAGTGTGTAGTCAAAGACGGGCAATCTACTGACCACGGCCCCCACTTCGTCCATGGTCGCTGCGGCTCATGCCGGGACTCTTTCGATTTCACCATGCGCGTTCTGCACCCCTCCACCTTCGACAGCAGCACGGAACAGGGCGTACTTCGCCTTTCCATCGCGGCCTCATTCGGCGTCGCGGCCATCGCCGTGGCCTTTGGCCTATACGCCAACTCATCGCTCATCATCTTTGACGGCATCTATGGCTTGATCGATGTGGTGATGACCTGGCTGTCGCTGCTGGTGGTGCGGCTTATCAGCCTGTCCACCAACGTGGACGCGCTGCAGTCGCGATTAAACCAGCGCTTTACCATGGGCTTCTGGCACCTGGAGCCGATTGTGCTTGGGGTGAGCGGCACGCTGATGATCGGTGCGGCGTTGTATGCGGCGGTCAATGCGGTCGATGCACTGATGTCCGGCGGCCGCGAGATCGCGCTGGGGCCGGCCATTGTGTTTGCGGTGATCTCCATCATCGTCGAGAGTGGCCTGGCGTTGTTCGTACGACGCGCCAACCGCTCCATCGGCTCGGAGTTCATCGCGCTGGACGCGAAGAACTGGGTGGTGGCAGCAAGCATGTCGGCGGCCTATCTGGTGGCATTCGGCGGCGGCTGGCTGCTGCGCGATACCGACTGGGCGTGGCTGGTGCCTTACATCGATCCGGCCATCCTGCTGGTGGTCTGTCTGTTCGTGGTCGTGGCGCCACTGGGCACCGTGCGGCAGGCGCTGTCGGACATCCTGCTGATCACGCCGGTCGACCTGCAGGCGCATGTGGATGAAGTCGCTCGCGGCATCGTGGCCAAGTACGGGTTCATCGAGCATCGCAGCTATGTGGCGAAGGTCGGCCGCGGCGACCAGATCGAGCTGTTCTTCGTGGTGCCGGCGAACGACCCGCCGCGACAGCTGGTCGAATGGGACCAGCTGCGCGATGAGATTGGGGAGGCACTTGGCGAGGAGTCGACTGATCGATGGTTGACGATCATGTTTACCACCGATCGCGAGTGGACCATCTAACGCTACGACGGCTCCAAGCGGATCGCGCCTAAGGACGCCGCTATCGAAAGCGAAGGTTTCCGCAGATGACGGCCCCAGATTCGACGGTGACCGTACCGTCGTTGATTGTGTTCCCAAAGCATCCGGTAAAGGTCTGCGTAACCGTGACTTTCGCGGAGTTCGGCAAACCTTCGCATGCGTCCCGCACCTGCTGCTCAACGTTGTCTCGAAGCGTCGCGAGTTCGTTGCAGGGTTGAGCAGCCGCGCGAATCTCGACGCTGGCGACTGGATCCCTGACGGAGCGGTGGGTGCTGCCGCCCCACGCAATTGCGACGGGAGAGGCAACTGCAGCCACCAGCAGGAACGCTGTTACAGGCTTCGTGAGAGCACGACGCTTCCTGGTTTCGGATGGAGCAGCGCGTGGTTTTTTGGAATGTGGTGAGAACGTCAAACAAGGGACCTTGTGGAACGCTTTCTAGCGTGGCCAACCACTATAGATCTCAAGAAACCACAGTTGCATCGGCCTTCTCTCTGGTTTGATGTAGGGGAAATTACACCCCGCCTCACAGTGCTATTGCCTGCTTCCACTGCCTCGGTGACTGGCCCGTTTGTGACTTGAACGCACGCGACAGCGCCGCCTCGCTTCCATAGCCCACATCAATCGCGATCCGCTTGAGCGGCTGGCCTTTACGTAGCGCCTGCTGCACCAGGCGCGTACGCCAACCCTGCAGGTAATGCCCCGGCGTGCTGCCGATGGTGTCGCGGAAGCTGTCGGCGAAGGCGCTGCGCGACATGCCGGCACGTTGGGCGAGCAGTTCGAGGGTCCAGTCCTGGGCGGGTTCTTCGTGCATGGCCACCAGCGCATGGCGCAAGCGGGGGTGGGACATGCCGGCAAGCAGGCCGACGCGGAGCTGGCCGCTCTCCATCAGTGCGCGCAGGATCTGGATCAGTACGACTTCGAACAGCCGGTCGAGCAGCGCCTGGCGGCCGCAGCGCTGGGCGAAGGCTTCATCGAACAGCACTGAAAGGATCGGCTGGCCGCCGTAGAGCTCCTGCAGCGGCAGGCAGATCACCGGCGGCAGTGCGGCGGCGACCGGGCTGCTGCCGCCGCCTTCGAACTGCAGGTGGGCGCAGGCGAAGTCGGCGCCGGCGTCCGGGTCGGTGACGAAGCGGTGCGCCATGGGTCGCGGGTAGACCAGCACGCTGGGCTGGGTGATCTCGAGCACGCTGCCATCAGGGTGCTCCACGCGTACGTGGCCGTTGCGGATCAGGTGCAGCTGGCCGCGCTCGCCTTCGGCCGGCAGGTCGGTAATGCCGCACAGGGCACCGGCGTGGAAGACCTCGGCATTGACCGCGAAGCGGCCCAGCAGGGATTGCAGGCGGTCGACCATTTCGGACTCCAGATCAAGTTTTCTGGATCTTATGTTGCCACACGTCCGCGCGGCAGGCGCAAAGTACACCTCACCAACCGGTCCATCCCGTTCACAGCCAGGAGATTCCCATGTCGATTGAAAAGGTTCTTTACACCGCCCATGCCACCGCCACCGGCGGCCGCGAAGGCCATGCCACCTCGTCGGACAAGGTGCTGGACGTGCAGCTGTCCACCCCGCGCGAGCTGGGCGGCGCTGGCGGCCCGGGCACCAATCCGGAGCAGCTGTTTGCTGCTGGTTACTCGGCCTGCTTCCTGGGCGCGCTGAAGTTCGTGGCGGGTCAGGCGAAGGTTGCGCTGCCGGCTGAGACCAGCATCACCGGCAATGTGGGTATCGGTCAGATTCCGACCGGCTTTGGCATTGAAGTGGAACTGCAGATCAGCGTGCCGGGCCTGGAGCGTGCACAGGTGGAAGAGCTGGTGCAGAAGGCGCACATCGTGTGCCCGTATTCGAACGCTACCCGCGGCAATATCGATGTGACGTTGACCATCGTGTAATAAAAAATGGGCGGGTGCCGGTCGTATTTGACCGGGCATCCGCCCATCCCACCGCGGTGGATCCCTGTTATGGGATGCATCTGGGTTCCGGAGGGCCGGCCAGCGGCCGGCGCTACCGTCAGGTGTCGCTTGTAACGAGTTGGACTACGCTGGAGAAGTCGAGCTTGCCGCGGCCTGCCTGGTGGTTCATCGAGTACAGGTTGCGGGCGAGTTCGCCCAGCGGGATCGAGGCGCCTACGCTCATCGCCGCTTCCACCGCCAGGCCCATGTCCTTGAGCATGAGGTCGCTGCCGAAGCCGCCGCTGTAGCCGCGCGATGCCGGCGCGTTTTCCAGTACGCCCGGCCACGGGTTGCACACTTCGGTGGCCCAGCTGCGGCCGGTGCTGACCGCCATCATCTGCGAGAGGACCTTCGGGTCCAGACCATGCGCCACGCCGAGCGCGATGGATTCGCCAGTGACCGCCATGATCACGCCCAGCGCCATGTTGTTGCACAGCTTGGCGACCTGGCCGGCGCCGCTGGCGCCCACGTGGAAGATGTTCTTGCCCATCGCCTGCAGCAGCGGGCGGGCACGTTCGAGCGCGTCCGTTTCGCCGCCGACGATGAAGGTCAGGGTGCCGGCCTGGGCACCGGCGGTGCCGCCGGAGACCGGGGCATCGAGCATCTGCAGGCCGCGCGCGGCAGCGGCTTCGGACACCTTGCGTGCGGTGGCCGGGGCAATGGTGCTGCAGTCGATCACCAGCGCGCCGCCGGGGATGTCGGCCAGCAGGCCGTCGTCGCCCAGGTACACGCCTTCGACGTGGCGGCTGGCCGGCAGCATCGAAATCACCACTTCGGCGTCGGTCAGGGTGTCGAGCGCGGAGCTGGCGGCGGTGGCGCCTGCGTCGACGGCGGCCTGCACGGCGGCGGGCACCAGGTCGAACACGCGCACGGCGTGACCGGCCTTGGCCAGGTTGGCGGCCATCGGGCCACCCATGTTGCCCAACCCGATGAATGCAATACGGCTCATGCAAGGCTCCTTTCAGGAACGGTGGCACCCAGGTCGGCCAGCGGATGCGTGGCCTCGTTCCAAGGCGAAACGAAGAAGGTCTGTGCCCACTGCGGGGTAGCGTCGGCCAGGGTGGCCGGCTGCCAGCGCGGGGTGCGGTCCTTGTCGATCAACAGCGCGCGGATGCCTTCGGCGAAATCGCCGTGGGCGGCGCTGTGCAGTGCGGCGATGTATTCGAAGCGATAGACGTCGGCCAGCGAGGCACCTTCCGCCCGCTTCTGCAGTTCCCAGGCCAGGCGTGCGGAACCGGGGGCACCGGCGGCGAGCGTGGCCTGCGCGGCCTGCAGCCAGGGGTCCTCGGTCTGCAGTGCGGCGATGGCGTTGACCACGGTGACCACGTCGTCGCCTTCGCACAGCGCGTCGATGGTGGCGGCGTTTCGCAACAGCGGGCCGGTAGCGGCGTCGCTGGCGTGCTGCTGCAGCAGGTTGGTGAGCTGCTCGTGGTTGCGCTTGGCGTCGTCGCTCCAATGCACCTGCGCCAGCGCGCTGAACACGTCGGCACGCTGGGCTTCGGCGATATGGATGTCGGCCAGGCCGGCGTAGATGGCATCGCCCGCGTTGAGCGGTGCGCCGGTCAGGGCCAGGAACAGACCGCCCTTGCCCGGTACGCGCGGCAGCAGCCAGCTGCCACCGACGTCCGGGAACAGGCCGACGGTGATTTCCGGGAACGCCAGTTTCGAGCGCTCGCTCACCACGCGGTGGCTGGCGCCGGACATCAGTCCGATGCCGCCGCCCATCACGATGCCATGGCCCCAGCACAGGATCGGCTTGGCATAGGTATGGATGGCGTAGTCGACGCGGTACTCCACGTCGAAGAACTCCGCGGCGTAGGCGTTGTCGCGCACGTCGCTGTGGCCAGCGTCGCGGTAGGCGCGCATGCTCTGGTACAGGCTGTGCAGGTCGCCGCCGGCACAGAACGCCTTCTCTCCGGCGCCCTGCAGGACCACCAGGGCGATGTTGTCATCGGCCGCCCACGCGGTCAGGCGCTCGTGCAGCAGGTGCGCCATCGGCAGCGAAAAGCCGTTGAGGGTGCGCGGTGCGTTGAGCGTCGCGATGCCGATGCGCTTGCCGTTGGCGGCGTGCTGCTCTTCGAACAGCACCGGTGCTTCCGCAGCGGTCTCGGCGGTGCTCATGCGTTCTTCCACTGCGGCGCGCGCTTTTCCAGGAAGGCGTTCACGCCTTCGGCCTGGTCGGCACGGTCGAACAGGTCGACAAAGGCTTCGCGCTCGGCGACCAGCGCCGAGGCATGGCTCATGCCACTGCGGGTGGACTGCACCAGGGTCTTGCACGCGGCCACGCTCGACGGGCTCTGCTTGCCGGCCTTCTTCGCCCATTCAAGGGCCAGGGCCTTGGACTCGCCCTTGCCGACCTTTTCTTCGGCCAGGCCAATCCGCACGGCGGTTTCGGCATCGATGCGTTCGCCGAGCAGGATCAGGCGCTTGGCCCACCCCTCGCCCACCAGGCGCGGCAGGTTCTGGGTGCCGCCGGCGCACGGCAGCAGGCCCACGGTGGCCTCCGGCAGTGCGACCTGGGCGTGGTCTTCGATGATGCGCAGGTCGCAGGCCAACGCGCATTCCAGCCCGCCGCCCATCGCATAGCCGTTGATGGCAGCGATGGAGACGCCACGGAAGCCGGAAAGCGCTTCGAAGGCTTCGCCGAAGCGGCGCGCGGCCTCGCGGGCCAGCGCCTTGTCGCCGGAGGCGAACTGCTTGAGGTCGGCACCGGCCGAGAAGAACTTCTCGCCGCCACCGGTGATCACCAGCGCGTAGATGCCGTTGTCGGCATTGAGCGCACCGACCAGGTCGCGCAGCGCCGACAGGCTGTGCACGGTCCAGGTATGGGCCGGCGGGTTGTCCAGCGTGACCACGGCGGTGTGGCCATCGGCTTCCACCTTCAGGCCAACGTGTTCGTGCGTGCGCCAATCCATCATCGCAGTTCCTCTTCGGTGTTGAGCAGGTGACGGGCCACGATCACGCGCATGATCTCGTTGGTGCCTTCCAGGATCTGGTGCACGCGGCTGTCACGCAGCAGGCGTTCGATCGGGTACTCGCGAATATAGCCGTAGCCACCGTGGATCTGCAGTGCGTCGTTGCAGATCTGGAAACCGGCGTCGGTGGCGAAGCGCTTGGCCATCGCGCACCACACGGTGGCATCGCTGGCACCGGCGTCGAGCTTGCGTGCAGCGGTGTGCACCATCTGCCGCGCGGCGACCAGCTGGGTGGCCATGTCGGCCAGCTTGAACTGCAGCGCCTGGAAGTCGGCCAACGGCTTGCCGAACTGGCGACGCTCGCCCATGTAGCGGCGTGCGGCGTCCAGCGCGCCCTGCGCTGCGCCCAGCGAGCAGGCGGCGATGTTGATGCGACCACCGTCCAGGCCCTTCATGGCCAGCTTGAAACCGCTGCCCTCTTCGCCGAGCAGGTTGCCCACCGGCACACGCACGTTTTCGAAGGTGATGCCGCGGGTGGGCTGGCTGTTCCAGCCCATCTTCTCTTCCTTGCGGCCGTAGCTGATGCCCGGCAGGTCGGCCGGCACCGCGATGGCGCTGACGCCCTTGGCACCCGGGCCGCCGGTACGCGCCATCACCACCAGCAGCTCGGTGGCACCGGCGCCGGAGATGAAGGCCTTGGAACCGTTGAGCACGAAGTGGTCGCCATCGCGCACGGCGGTGGTCTTGAGCGAGGCCGCGTCCGAACCGGCACCCGGTTCGGTCAGGCAGTACGACGCCAGCTTGCTGCCCGAAGACAGCGCCTGGCCCCATTCGGCACGTAGTGCGTCGGTGCCCCACTTGGAGACCATCCACGAGGCCATGTTGTGAATGCTCACAAAGGCGCCGGTGGACGGGTCCACATTGGCGAGCTCCTCGATGACGACGGCGGCGTCCAGACGGCTCAGGCCGCTGCCACCGATATCGGGGTCCATGTACAGGCCACAGAACCCGAGTTCCCCGGCCTTGGCGATCGCCTCGCGCGGAAAGATGCCCTCCGCATCCCATCGCGCGGCGTGCGGCGCCAGTTCGGCCTGGGCGAAGTCACGCGCGGCTTCTCTATAGGCCTGCTGCGCTTCTTCGAGTTCCGTCGTCATCGAGTTGCTCATAAAAAATACTCCGTGCCTCTGCAGGCAATTACTTCAGGCTGATCGTGGTGTTGACGCCGTGACCCAGGGTCTCGTCGTCGAACCAGCGCGCGGTGATGGTCTTGGTCTGGGTGTAGAACATCACCACCTGCTTGCCATAGGGACCCAGGTCGCCGAGCTTGGACGCGCGCGAACCGGTGAACGAGAACAGCGGCACCGGCACCGGGATCGGCACGTTGATGCCGACCTGGCCGACGTCGATCTCTTCCTGGAAACGACGTGCCGCAGCGCCGGACTGGGTGAACAGCGCGGTGCCGTTGCCGTTCGGGTTGCTGTTGATGAGCTCGATGGCGTCGTCCAGCGTTTCGGCTTCGAGGATGACCAGCACCGGCCCGAAGATTTCTTCGTCGTACACGCGCATGCCCGGCTTCACGCCGTCGAAGATGGTCGGGCCGACGAAGTTGCCCTTCTCGAAACCGTCCACCTGCGGGTTGCGGCCGTCGAGCACCAGCTTGGCGCCCTGCTCCACGCCCGAGGCGATCAGCGCTTCAACGCGTTCGCGTGCGGCGCAGGAGATCACCGGGCCCACATCCGTACCGGCGACGCTGC
This sequence comes from Stenotrophomonas aracearum, assembly GCF_031834615.1. Taxonomy (NCBI): domain Bacteria; kingdom Pseudomonadati; phylum Pseudomonadota; class Gammaproteobacteria; order Lysobacterales; family Lysobacteraceae; genus Stenotrophomonas; species Stenotrophomonas aracearum. The sequence goes on along the minus strand of NZ_CP115543.1, from coordinate 359,528 downwards.
CGGCGCTGACCTTCAGCGTCTTGGCCTTGGCCACCAGGTCCGGCACCCACTCGCGGGCTTCACCGACCAGCACCAGGGTGGAGGCGGCCATGCAGCGCTGGCCGGCCGCGCCGAACGCGGCACCGACCATGGCGTTGAGGCTCTGTTCCTTGTTGGCGTCGGGCAGCACCACGGCGTGGTTCTTGGCGCCCATCATGCACTGCACGCGCTTGCCGGCCAGCGAGGCGCGGTTGTACACGTGGGTGCCGACGCGGGTGGAGCCCACGAACGAAACGGCCTTGATGTCCGGGTGGTCGCAGATCGCGTTGACCACCTCTTCGCCGCCGTGCACGACGTTGAGCACGCCCTTGGGAATGCCCGCTTCCAGCGCCAGTTCGACCAGGCGCATGGTGACCATCGGGTCCTGCTCGGACGGCTTGAGCAGGAAGGTGTTGCCGGTGGCGATGGCCATCGGGAACATCCACAGCGGAATCATCGCCGGGAAGTTGAACGGGGTGATGCCGGCGCATACGCCGAGCGGCTGCAGCAGGGTGTAGGTGTCCACGCCGTTGGCCACGTTGTTGGCCAGCTCGCCGAGCTGCAGGTTGCCGATGGCGGCGGCATGCTCGACCACTTCCAGGCCGCGGAACACGTCGCCTTCGGCGTCGGGCACGGTCTTGCCCTGTTCGGCGCTGAGGATGTGGGCCAGTTCGCCCATGTGCTCGCGGATCAGCTGCTGGTACTTCAGGAAGATGCGCGCGCGGGTGCCGATCGGGGTCTTGCGCCAGGTCTTGAAGGCTTCCTTGGCCGAGGCCACGGCGGCGTCCACTTCGCTCATGGTGGCGAACGGGACCTGGGCCAGGACGTCCTGGGTGGCCGGATTGACCACGTTCTGCCAGTGCGAGCTGGCCGATTCGATGAACTGGCCATCGATCAACATGCGGATACGGGGCGCTGCAACAGTCATGGCAATACCGGCGGGGTGCGAAAGGTGATTGGCATTATTCACATACGCTTACTCGCTTTCCGGACTGTCTACGCTTAATCTGGCCAATGCCCGCTACGATTTCTGTTAATTCTGTGAATAGCCAGCTCCCCCAACGCCAGATCGGCCTGCGCCTGCTGCGCCTGCGCGAGCAGCGCGGCTACAGCCAGGCCGAGCTCGCCCGGGCGCTGGGGCTTTCGGCCAGCTACCTGAACCAGATCGAGCGCAACAAGCGCCCGCTCACTCCAGCGGTGCAGCACAAGCTGCGCGAGGTGTTGGGCGACGTTACCGACCTGTTCGACGTGGATGAGCCCGGCGCGCTGCAGGAAGCGCTGGACCAGACCCTGCGCGACCTGGGCCTGGACGATGTCAGCAGCACCGACCTGCGCGCCATGGCCGGCAACCTGCCGCAGATCAGCCACGCCCTGCTCGACCTGCACCGCCGCCACCTGCTGCTGCGTGAGCATGCCGCCGCGCTGGAGTTCCAGCTTGGCGATCCGCACGCCGGGCAGGCGCTGCCGGCCGGCGACCAGGTGCGCGACTTCTTCAACCGCATGCACAACCACATCCCCGAGCTGGACGACCTGGCCGAGCAGCTGTTCGCCGAATGGGGGCTGGTGGCCGGGCATGTGGCGCCGCGCCTGCGCCAGCTGCTGGCCGACCGCCACGGGGTGCTGGTGGAGGTGGCGCCGTTGCAGGCCGGGCGCGAGAAGCGGGTGTACGACGGCGGCAGCCGCACGCTGTGGCTGCCGGACTACCTGGAGGCGGGGCAGCAGGCGTTCCAGATGGCGGCCGAACTGGCCCTGCTGGGATACGCGGCGCAGATCGATGCGGTGATCGCGCGGGCGGGTTTCCGCGAACCGGAGCAGATCGCGCAGGCGCGGATCGGCATGTCCAACTACTTCGCCGGTGCGCTGGTGATGCCGTATGCGCAGTTCCTGCGTGCAGCCGAACACAGCGCGTACGACATCGACGCGCTGGCGCATCGCTTTGGCGTGGGGTTCGAGGCGGTATGCCACCGGCTGAGCACGCTGGCGCGGCGCAGCGCGCCGGGGCTGCCGTTCTTCTTCATCCGCGTTGACCGTGCCGGCAACGTGTCCAAGCGGCATTCGGCGACCGACTTCCACTTCTCGCAGGTGGGGGGTTCGTGCCCGCTGTGGATCGTGTACGAGGCGTTCAACCAGCCCGGGCGTGTGCTGACCCAGACCGCGCGCATGCCCGATGGGCGCCGGCATTTCTGGCTGGCGCGGCAGGTGAGCAGCGGTCCGGTGGGGCATGGGCAGCCGCGCAAGACGTTTGCGGTGGCGTTGGGGTGCGACCTGCAGCATGCCGAGCGGTTGATCTACTCGCGGGGTCTGGATATCCAGAGCCCGGGCAACTCGGTGTCGATCGGCCCCGGTTGCCGGGTATGCCCGCGCGAGGATTGCATGCAGCGTGCATTTGCGCAGTTGCCGGGACGGGCGTAGCCCGCCCGGCAACTGTAGTGCCGGCCGCCGGCCGGCTCCAGGCAAATCCGCCCGAAGCCCGGTAGTGCCGGCCGCCGGCCGGCTCCAGGCGAACGCGTCCGAAGGTCATGAAGAGCCGGCCAGCGGCCGGCACTACGTACTAATAGCTCGGCGTCACCTTCATCTGCGGCAACGGCCTTGGCGCCCCATCCGTCAGGTTCGGCCCCAGGTCTTCCCACGCCTGCCCCTGGTCCACCATCAACCGCCACAACTGCTGCGAAGCGCGGCGTTTCTCTTCCGAACCGAACCGGTAGGAAGGCGGGTTGGGTACACCGCTCGCCACCGACTCATACGCATCCTGCCACGCCGCCACGCGCTGGGTGGGATCATCGGTACGCGCCACCTCCAGCGTGTAGCGCTGGTAAGCGGAAGCAAGATTGCGCCAGCGGATCCAGTAATGGTTCGCAAATGAAAAATCGCAGAACCGTTCGCCCGCCACGCTCCCCTTCGCCGCAATCCGGCTCAGCACCTCCTGCGGCATGTCCAGGTTCATGCCACCCTCGTCGCCCTGCAGCGACACGTGCACGATGCGGTCGCGGTAGCCCGGCGCCCTCGCCTGCAGTACGTCGCGCCAGTTCTGCATGGTGGAGACGATGGAGAACAGGAAGCCGGACATCTCCGCGGCTGCCAGTGGCCGTGCGATGGACTGGTAGCTGCGCTGCCAGCCATGGCGGTTTTCAGTAGGCAGGAACACCGCCGCATTGATCGCATCCGGTGAACCCGGTGCTGCGCGCAGCGGCTCGGCCGCGTGCGGATACACCAGGTTGATGCCGAACGTGGGCCAGCGCGGCAGCGCCGCGTCGAACAGGTGGATGGGGAAGTTGCTGCTGATGCCACCATCGGAGAACCAGCACACGCGGAACGCGGCAATCACGGGACCGCAATCGTGCCCGCCACTGGTCAGGCCTTCGGTGCTGTCGGCCACGGTACGGGTGTCCTGCGACGGCACAGGATCGGCCGCCGCTTCGCAACGGCGCTCCCGCCGGGCCGGTTCGTGCAGCGGCACCGCGCTGATCAGCAGCGGGAAACTCAGGCTCATGCGCGTGGCCACCAGCACCGGCAGCTGCTCGCCTTCCGGCATGCGGTAATAGTCCACGCCCTCCACCCGCTGCGGCGCACCGGCGCGGGCCAGCAGCCACGCCACCACGCTGGCCGGGAACAGCTGCTCGAACTGCTCACGGCAGAACCAGAACTGCGAGCCACTGAACGGCAGCGTGCGCGGTTCGGTATGGGAGACGCAGGTGGTGATCATCTGCAGGCTGATCGCGTGCGCCCCGCCCGGCTCGCCCGGGTAACGCGGCGCGGCATGCAGGTCGGCAAAGGTCAGTGGCTCGTCCAGCGGCTTGCCGGACAGCGCCTGCAGGTGCGTGTGCAGCCAGTCGGTCAACGCCGGAGTGCCGGACCCGGACTGGGTGGTCCCCGAACACAGCCCGAGCAGGTTGCGCCGCGCCACCCGTGCAATGCGCAGCGCCGAAGCCAGCACGCCTGCCCCATACGCGCACAGCAGCGAAGGCAGCAGCGTGGCCCACATGCCCTCCACCCCGGCCGCCAGCCAGCCGATCCCCAGCAGCCCCACCAGCGCCGCCAGCAGTTCCAGCGGCGCAATGGCGAACACCGCTGCCAGCAGGCACAGGATCTTGCGCGGCAGCCCGGCCTTGCCGGTCAGCATCACCAGCAGCCGGTAGGCGGTGCGAGCGCCATAGGCAGGCTGGAACAGGCTGTAGATGAAGCCGCGCCGCGACAGCTGGGTGGAGACATCGGCCAGTCCGGGGAAACCCGCCTGCGGGCCGAGTGCCTCACCGGCCCGGCAGCGCCGGTCGCCCAGTGCAGCCGCCGCTGCCACCGCTGCGGCAATCGCGCCGGCGGAGGTGCCCCCGATGCTCTTGAACCGGTATTCGCGTGCCAGAGACAGCACCGCGTTGGGATACACGATGCCGCTGGTGATACCGCCCTTCATGACCAGATCGCAGTACTTGTCCGCCACGTCGCCGTCCTCTGCCCTCGCCAGGGGACCAGTATCCCCCAGCCCCCTCTCAGGGCCTGAGAACGGCGCCGCAGTTATTGCGTTGGCGGGGCGGTGGCGGCTGACTGCGGCACCCGGCGTACCTGCGACAGGTCGTAGCCCAGTGCGGCGATGCGGCCCATGGCCTTCTGGTAGTCCTGGTCGGACATCTGCGGGCTGCGCGACATCAGCCACACGTAGTCGCGCTTGCTGCGGCCCACAATGGTCTGCTGGTAGTCATCGTCCAGGTAGACGATCACGTACTCGGCCTTGATCGGCCACACGAACTGCATGCCCCACTCCGCGCCGCCGGTGCCTTCCTTGACCGTGCCGATCGGGTGCATCTGCTTCACCGGCGCCTGGAAGCTGCCCTTGCGGTAACTGAAAGTGGTCTGGATGCGGCCATCCGGGCGCAGCGCATACGATTCGACCGCGTCGAAGGCTTCCCGCTCGGGCCGGCTGGGAATATGGGCGATCACGTACCAGTCGCCCATGAAGCGCGGCACGTCCACATGGGCCACGGGAGGAATCGGGCGGGTATTGCCACCGCAGCCGCTGAGCAGCATGCCGGCGGTGAACAGGGGAAGCAGGGAGCGTAGTGACATGGCGTTCTCCTCGTGGCGTTCAGGCGCGGTCGAACAGGTAGTGGGCAACCATCCACTGCTGGCCCTGCTGGTAGCCGAACAGCTCAGCGCAGGCCATCCAGAACATGCGCCAGCGCTGGAACCACAGCGCGGCGGCAGCATCGCCATAGCCGGCGCGCAGCACCGCCATCACCGCGTCGCGGTTCTGGTCCTGGCGCTCAAGCCAGTGGTTGGCGGTGCGCTCGTAGTGGGTGCCATCCACCAGCCAGCGCTGCTGCAGGCGCAGGTGCTGCTGGAAATGCAGCAGGGTGTCGGCCGCCGGCATCAGGCCGCCGGTGAAGAAGTGCCGGCCCATCCAGTTATCCTCGCCCTCGGTTTCGAACGGGTACATCAGGGTGCGGTGCACGAAGATGTGCACGAACAGCTTGCCTTCCGGTCGCAGCCACTGCTGGATGCGCTGCATCAGCCGCGCGTAGTTGCGCATGTGCTCGAACATCTCGATCGACACGCAGCGGTCGAAGCTGCCCGGGTCCAGCACCAGCTGGTTCACGTCGCGGGTCAGCACGGTCACGTTCTTCAGTCCGCGCGCGCGGCACTGCGCCATGATGTACTCGCGCTGGCTGTTGGAGTTGGACACGGCGGTGATGCGCGCGCCGGGCAGGCGTTCTGCCATCCACAAGGTCAGCGAGCCCCAGCCGCAGCCCAGTTCGAGGATGTCCTGGCCATCAGCCAGCTGGGCGCGCTCGCCATACAGCGACAGCATCGCCTCTTCCGCCTGGTCCAGGGTTTCGCGGCCGGTGGGGTAGTAGCAGCTGCTGTACTTCAGGCGCGCACCCAGGCAGTCCTGGAAGAACGCGGCAGGCACTTCGTAATGCTGGCGGTTTGCAGCATCCACGTGCAGGGCCACCGGGCTGCGCGACAGGCCCACGATGCGCTCGGAGAAGCGCTTCGCCTGTGCTTCCACGCCACCGGCACTTTCCTCGCGCAGGCGCGCTTCGCACTGGCGGCGGATGCCCAGCCGCAGCAATGCGTCCGGCAGCAGGCCTCGCTCGGCCAGGCCGGTCAGCCCGGGTGCGTAGTCCGGCAGCGGCAGCGATTCACGGGCGACATTCACGGCTTGGACTCCTTGGGAAACCACGGAAACAGCATCGGGGTGCTGCGCTGATAGGCGCGGTAGTCGTCGCCACGGCTGCGCAGCGCCTGCGCTTCGGTAAACGGAATGCCACTCACCCAGCGCAGGAAGATGTACATCACCAGCGGGCCGGACCAGGCCAGCCACCACAGCGGCGAATGCAACGCCAGCAGCACGTAGGTGAACCAGTGCAGCCACTCGAAGAAGTAGTTGGGGTGGCGGGAGTAACGCCACAGCCCGTCGCGGCAGGTCTTGCCCTTGTTGGCCGGGTTGGCCCGGAAGCGCGCCAGCTGGCGGTCGGCGAGCGATTCACCGCCTACGCTGAGCAGCCACATCGCCACTGCGGCGATGATCCAGCCCACCGGCAGGTCCGCGCTCTGCGACACTGCCACGAACGGCAACGCGAACAGGACGACCAGCAGCGCCTGGAACTGGAAGAAGCCGAAGATCTTGCCCTGGTGCCCGTTCCAGTGTTTGCGCAGATGCTGGTAGCGGCCATCTTCATCCTCGCTGCGCACGCGCTTCCACAGGTGCAGGGCGAGCCGCAACCCCCACAGCCCGCCCAGCACCGCCAACGCAATGCGTGGCGCCGTTGCGCCTTCGCCGAGCAGGGCAAGCAGCAGTGCCGACGCGCCTACACCCTTGGCCCAGAGCACGTCGACCACACCGATGTTCTGGTGACGGCGTTGCCACCACCATCCCCAGCTCATGATGACGGCGGCATACAGCCAGACCCAGAGCAGGTTGATCATGTCAGTGGGTCCCCGGAATGTCGGCCGGCCGGTAACCGGGACGCGCGAACAGCAGCTGCGAGACGCCGATGGAGCGTTCCAGGAAGCCGCCTTCGCAGTACGCCAGATAAAACTCCCACAGGCGGATGAAACGCTCGTCGAAGCCCTGCGCGCGAACCGCCGGCAGCTGCGACAGGAAGCGCCGACGCCATGCGCGCAGGGTGAGCGCGTAGGACTGGCCGAAGTCGTGCTGCCCGATCACCTGCAGGTCGCTGCTGCGGGTCTTCGCGGCCAGCATGGCACTGAGTGAGGGAATGAAGCTGCCGGGAAACACGAAGCGCTTGATGTAGTCCACGCTGCCCAGCGCCTGCTGGTAGCGGTGGTCTTCGATGGTGATGGCCTGCAGCAGCGCCAGGCCCTCCGGCTTGAGCAACCGCCCCAGCGTGGCGAAGTAGGTGTCCAGGTACTGCGCGCCGATCGCTTCGATCATCTCGATGGAGACCAGCTTGTCGTACTGGCCGTCCAGGTCGCGGTAGTCCTTCAGCAGGAGTGTGACCTTGTCCTGCAGTCCCGCCCTGGCCACCCGTTCGGTGGCCAGGGCGTACTGCTCCCTGGAGATGGTGGTGGTGGTGACGTGGCAACCATGGTGTAGGGCGGCATACAGCGCGAAGCCGCCCCAGCCGGTTCCGATTTCAAGGACACGGTCGCCGGGCTTGAGCTGCAGCTGTTCGCAGATGCGCGCCAGCTTGCGTTGCGATGCCGCTTCGAGCGTGTCGCCGGGGTCGGCATACAGCGCCGAGGAGTACATCAGGTCGCTGGACAGGAACAGCGAGAAGAACGCGTTGCCCAGGTCGTAGTGGGCGGCGATGTTGCGGCGGCTGCCTTCGCGGGTGTTGCGGCGCAGGTAATTCCATCCCTGCAGCAGCCAGCCGCCCAGCCGCGCCGGACCACGCTCCATGCCATCGAGCAGCGCGCGGTTGCCCACCAGCAGCTGCACCAGTGCGACGAGGTTGTCGCAGCGCCAGTGTCCCGCGATATATGCCTCACCGGCACCCACGCTGCCCTGCGCCGCGACCGCGCGGTAGAACGCCGGGTTATCCACCCACACGTTGACCTGCAGCGGTGCCGCTGCGTCGCCCAGGGTGACATCGCCCAGCGCGTCGCGCAGGTGCAACCGTCCACCCTGCAAGGGTGCCAGCTGCGCCAGCAGGCGGCGGCGCAGGTAGGCTTCCAGTGCGCTCGGTTGGGGCAGCGCCAGCGGTCGGGTCATGTCGTTCATGGGGCTTTTCCCGCAATGGAAGGGTGGTCGTGCACCGGGTTGCGCTTGAGCCACAGGCGCAGCGCCTGCCAATGGATGGCGGCCACCACCTGCACGGTCATCAGCGGGTAGCGCAACAGCACGCGGGCCAAGCCGGGGCCGTCGATCGGATGGCGCTGCAGGGCGAGGTCGGCGTCGAACTGGCGCTGTCCGTCGCGCCACACCTGCATGTGCACGTGCAGGTCGTTGCCGGGGGCGGTGAAGCGCCAGCGGTACTCGCAGTCCATCTGCATGAACGGCGACACGTGAAAGCGTTTGTCGAAGGTCCAGCCCAGCGCACGGCCGTGCGCGTCGGCCTCGCTCACCGGCAGCACGTAGGCATGGCGTTCCTTCCACGGCGTGTTGGTGATCTCGGCCACGATGCAGTCCAGCGTGGTGCCGTCGGCGGCGTAGCAGTAGTAGAAGCTGACCGGGTTGAACACGTGCCCGCCATAACGCAGGTGGGTCAGCAGCCGGATCGGGCCGACCGGTGCGCGGCCCAGTGCTTCGGTGATGCGGCCACGTACCGCTTCGGCCAGCGGCTGGGCGGGGTCGCCCAGGTAATCGCTGCGGCGAAACTCGGCCAGGTTGCGGCGTCCGACCGACCAGAACCAGCGGCGGTTGAACACCGCATCGATCTCATCGAGGTCCAGCAACAGCTGCGCCACCGGGTAGTCGAACGCGTGCGCTTGCGGCGCGTGCCGACGGTGCTGCATGCGACCACGGTAGATGGCGCTTGCGGTCATGCGGGCATGCCCTGCGACAGCGGCCAGTAGGCTTCGGCTTCGAGCAGGTGCAACGCGTCCGCCACCCGGCACGCGCTGCGGATGCCATCTTCGTGGAAGCCCCAGCCCCAGTACGCCCCGGCGAACCAGGTCCGCCGCCGGCCCTGCACTTCAGACCAGCGCGCCTGTGCACGCACCATTTCATGGTCGTGTACCGGGTGGGCGTAGTGCAGGGTGCGCAGGATCTTGTCCGGCGCGATCGCCTCGGTACGGTTGAGCGTCACCACCAGCGGGCTGGGGGTGTCGATACCCTGCAGCGCGTTCATGTAGTAGCTGACAGAACACGGTGCCATCGGATCGCGCGGCACATGCGCATTCCAGGCGGCCCAGGCCTTGCGATTGCGGGGCAGCAGGGAGGCGTCGGTATGCAGCACCACTTCGTTGGGCTGGTAGCGGATCGCGCTGAGCACGCTGCGCTCGATGGGGTCGGCGTCGGACAGCAGCGCCAGCGCCTGGTCGCTGTGGCAGGCGAGCACCATCTGGTCGAAACCTTCCAGGCCTTCGGCGGTGAGCACGCGTACCCCGTGCTCGTGGCGCTCCACCCCCAGCACGCGGGTTTCCAGCCGCTCACGCACGCGCCAGCGCCGACGAATCGCGTCCACATAGCGCGCCGAGCCGCCGGTGACCACGCGCCATTCCGGACGACCGCTGACCTGCAGCATCTGGTGGTTGGCCATGAACTGCACCAGGTAGCGCGCGGGGAAATGCGCCAGGCTGGCGATCGGCGCGGACCACAGTGCCGAGGCCATCGGCAGCAGGTGCTCCTGGATGAAGGCACCACCGTAGCGGCCGGCGTCGAGGAACTCCCCCAGCGAAGGCCCTTCGTCGCCGCTGAGCAGCAGCTTCGGCGCCTCGCGATAGAAGCGGCGCAGGTCGCGCAGCATGCCCCAGAAGCGCGGCGAGGCCAGGTTGCGGCGCTGGCAGAACAGCGTGTCCATGGAGGTCGCGCTGTACTCCAAGCCGCTGCGTTCGCTGTGCACCGAGAAGCTCATCGTGGTGGGCTGCGAGGCCACGCCCAGCTCCTTGAACAATCCGGTCAGCAGCGGGTAGTGCAACGGGTTGAACACGATGAAGCCGGTGTCCACCGACTGCAGGCGGCCGTCCACCTGCACCAGATGGGTGTGGGTGTGGCCGCCGAGGTAATCGTTGGCTTCGAACAGCGTTACTTCATGGCGCTTGCCCAGCCACCATGCGCTGGCCAGCCCTGCAATGCCTGAACCGATCACGGCTATGCGCATGTCAGTGCTCCGCCTTGGCCAGCACCCACGCCGGCACCGGTTTGAGGTCGCTCACCAGGCGCAACGCAGACATCGCGCGCAACCCGTACCAGGTGATGTCCACTTCCCACCAATAGAAGCCCTGCCGTGCAGTGCCCGGGAAGAAGTGGTGATTGTTGTGCCAGCCTTCGCCGAAGGTGAGCAGGGCCAGCCACAGGTTGTTGCGGCTGTCGTCGCCGGTAGCGAAACGGCGCCGTCCGAAGCGATGGGCCAGCGAGTTGATGGTCACGGTGGCGTGGAACAGCACCACGGTGGAGATGAAGAAACCCCAGACCAGCATCTGGCCGCCGCTGGTGCCCAGCCCGGGAGCCATGCGCTCAAGCAACGCACCCAACCCGAACAATCCCGCGGCCAGCGCTACCGGCACCAGCGTGTCGAAGCGGTCCAGCCAGCGCAGTTCCGGGTAGCGCACCAGGTCGGGAATGCGTGCCCAGTCGGTATGGAAGCCTTCGGCGGTGAGGAACCAGCCCATGTGGCTCCACCAGAAGCCGTGCACGGTGGGCGAATGCGGGTCGGCCGCGGTTTCGGTGTGGCGGTGGTGGTTGCGGTGGTGCGCGGCCCACCACAGCGGACCGCGCTGCACGCTGGAGGCGCCGATCACCGCGAACACGAACTGCACCACGCGCGAGGTGCGGAAGGTGCGGTGGGCGAAGTAGCGGTGGTAGAACGCGGTGATGGCGAACATGCGCACCGCATACAGCGCCAGCGCCACGCCCACCGCCACCCAGGACACCCCCACCCAGATCACCGCCAGGCAGGCCAGGTGCATGGCCACGAACGGGATCGCCCGCAGCCAGTCCACGCGGTTGCCGCCAGTGCCCGCCACCGGTTGCTCCGCGCCGGTATCGAACCAGCGCAGCACGGTGGCCCAGCGGCCGCGCGGCGCGCAGGCGGGGATCTCGGGGGTGGAACGGGACTGCATGTCGCGCGTCTCCTGACGGGTTCATCAGGAGATACGCAGGCCCGCCGCGTTTGGATGCACCCCTTCCGAAATTAAATCCGGAAGGGGTGGGGCTTACAGGTTGGCGATATCGCCCTTGGCGATGATCGGACCGGTCGGAATGCCCTGCGGCGCGCCGCCTGCCGGTTCCAGCGTGATCGCCAGCGTCGAGCCGTTCACCAGAACATCACGCAGCGCCTCGGGCACCGCCACAGTGTGGGCGCGGTTGATCGAGACCAGACCCAGCGAGCGCGGCGTACCGCCGGCCGGGATCAGCCACAGCTCGGGCGCGCGCCCTGCCGCGTCGGCCGCGGCCGGTACCGGCACCATCAGCACCTTGCCCTGCGCTTTGTCGACCGAGGCCAGCCAGCCGGGCGTGCCGTCGTCGTGCAGCAGCGGAGTGACCGGCTTGGTCGCCTGCTCCGGCTCGGCCGGGGTCGGTGCCGGGGTGACGGCGACCGGGGTAACCGGTGCGGGTTCCTGCAGCGGCTGACGGTTGAACACCGCTACCAGCGCCAGGGCGGCGGCCAGGGCGGTCATGCCCTGCCAGAACCCGGTGCGCTGCCACAGCTTGGGAGCGACTACCGCTGCCGGCCAGCCCAGCGCGGTGCGGATGCGCGGCCATACATGCGCAGGCACTGCTTCGCTGCCAATCGAATCCAGCAGCGGCGCCAGCCGGTTCTGCCACTGATCGACCAGGCGGGCAAAGCCCGGGTCCTGGGCGATGCGCTGTTCCAGCTGGCGGCGCTCGGCGGCGTCCTGCACGCCCAGCACATACTCGCCCGCCAGGATGTCGGCGCTGGGCGGCTGTTCGTCGTCGAATTCGTCGTGAAGGTCGCGGATGTTCATCGTTCCAGGCACACCCGCAGTTGGCCAAGGCCGCGCCGGATCCAGCTCTTCACCGAACCCAGCGGCGAACCGATGCGACGGGCCAGCTCTTCATAGCTGGAGCCGTCCAGGAACGCCGCGCGGATCAGCGCGCGGCGCTTGCTCTCAAGGGTTTCCAGGCACTGCGCCAGGCGCGCGCGGTCGGACGACTGCTCGGCGGCCTGCGGTGGCTGGGCATCGCCGTCGGGCAGGTCATCGATCACCGAGAGGTCGTCCATCGCGCGCGGCGGCGCCGCGCGCAGGCGGTCGATCGCGCGGTGGCGGGCGGTCATGGAGAGCCAGGTCATGGCCGAAGCCTTGGCAGGATCGAACTGCCCTGCCTTGTTCCAGACCGAGGTGAAGACCTCCTGCAGCACGTCTTCAGCGTCGTTGCGGTCGCGCAGCAGCTGCAGGCAGATCGCGAACAGTCGACCGGAAGCGAGCTGGTAGACCTGCTCGAAGGCGTGGCGGTCGCCGCTGGCCACCTGCACCAGCAGCCCGTTGAGGCGTGCCGCTGCGGCGGTATCGGAAGCATCCAACTCAGGCATCGAGAACTCGGTGTCGGCAAGGCGCGTGCCTGCATGGTCGTTGCTCTTTTGACTGGCTGCAAGAGGGTATTCAGCTGTCGCATATCTTCACCAGATCCTGCCCCCTGGCCGTGGCAAGCTCGGCCGCAGTGGCGGCCGCAGGCGCACTGGGGAACTCCACGCGCACCTGCGGATAGCGGCCCTTGGCGTCGCGCACGTTGCCGGTGCCGGTGAACTGCAGCAGGCGCTGGTCCGCGTTGGCGTAGACCAGAGTCACTGCTGGCACTGCGAAGCCGAACCATGCGTCCAGTTTCATCTGTAGTTGCTGCGCCGGTTGGCCCTGCCAGGTGGTTGCGCCGGTGCGCTGCAGCTTCAGCGGCACCAAGCGTTGGCGGCTGGGCAGAACGAACTGGAACGCCACCGGCTTGCCGTCGCGCAGCGCCGCCCAATGGCCGCGTACCGCCGCATCGAAGCCCGCGTCGACCACGGCATCGGGTGGGACGGTCAGCGTGCGGCTGACCGGTGCAGCGGTGGCGGAGCTGCGCAGGTACACCGTGCGCGACGCACCACTGCCGCGCACGCCTTCCTGATACCCGTCACGACCATCTTCCAGGCTGAAGTCCGGCGTCTGCGCGCTCCCCTGCGGGGTCATCCACTTGCGCGCGAACGGCCGCCCATCGGCGCAGCGGTACAGTACCAGCCGCGACTGCGCGTTGGGCGGGCCCTGCAGCCAATGGGTTTCGCGATAAAGCAGCGTGTTCCCCTCGGCAGAGAACGCGCGCCCTTCCTGGCGCTGGACGGGTTCGGCACCGGCCAATAGCGGACACAGCAGCAGTAGCAGCCCGGCAGGAACGATGAATGAGCGGCGCATGCCCGTTTCCAGAGGGAGGTCGTGGAGAGATACGGGGGAAGTGGCGCGGCGGATGCAGTGGCCGGGTAGACTCTCCCGGCCCCCCGCGATCCAAGAGATCTGATGCCGCCGTTCTACGTGTTCCAGTACCGTTCGCGAGCACCGAGCAGTTTGACTGCGCTCGACGCTGTAGATCTTCTGGGAGCCTTGGCGTGACCACGGCCCTGGAAATCGCCGCCAACGTTACCGTGGCCGCGTCCATCCTGCTTGCCGGCCGCAACAGCGTCCACACCTGGTGGACGGGCATCATCGGCTGCAGCCTGTTTGCCTTGGTGTTCTACGAAGCCCGGCTGTACGCCGACGTGGTGCTGCAGGGCGTGTTCGTGGTCACCAGCGTGATCGGCTGGTGGCAGTGGCTGCGCGGCGGTCATGGGCATGCCTTGCCCATCACCAACGTTCGCTTGCCGACCCTCGCCTGGATACTGCCGGCAGCGGTGCTGGCAAGCATCGGCTACGGGTTGCTGCTGCATACCTGGACCGATGCCTACGCGCCGTTCCTGGATTCAGCGATCCTCGTGCTCAGCGTTGTCGCGCAGTTGTTGATGATGCGCCGCAAGCTGCACTCATGGTGGTTCTGGTTGATGGTCAACAGCGTTGCCGTGCCGCTATACGCCAGCCGCGGACTGCACCTTACCGCGTTGCTCTACGTGGTTTTCTGGATCAATGCAGTAGTGTCACTGCGACACTGGCCGCGGTTGATGCGCGAACAATCCGCACCGGCTGAAGGGGGCGTCGGCGCACATGACTGAGCGCTTCGGCACGGGACTGGTGGTTGGCAAGTTCAGCCCGTTGCATCGGGGCCACCAGGCACTGATCGACCATGCCGTGGCACGCTGCGAGCGTGTGCTGGTGCTGAGCTGGAGCGAGCCGGAGTTCGACGGCTGCCACGCCGCACAGCGTGATGCGTGGCTCCACGCGCTTTACCCCACTCTTGAGCGGCTGGTGCTGGACGATGCACGACTGGCCGCCGAGTGCCTGCGGCGCAACCTGCCAGTGCGCAGATTGCCCACGAACCTGGACGATGACGCGGCGCAGCGCGCGTTCGTGGCGTGGGTGTGCATCGCCCTATGGGGCCAGCGGGTGGATGCGGTGTTTACCAGCGAGTCGTACGGCGACGGCTTTGCAGCGGCCCTGCAGGAGGCGTTCAGTGCCGAGGCCGGCGCGCACTGGCCCGTGGCGCACGTGTGCCTGGACCTGGCACGTTGCCTCATTCCTGTCTCGGGCACGGCGCTGCGGCGCGATCCGCATGCATTGCGCGGATTTCTCGATCCTCGGGTGTACGCAGGTTTCGTCGGCAGGATTGGCCTGCTGGGTGGTGAATCCACCGGCAAGAGCACGCTTGCCGCTGCATTGGCAGCGCATCTGCAGACGCAGTGGGTACCGGAGTTCGGACGCGAGCATTGGGAGGCACGCCAGGGCGCGCTGGGTTACGACGACCTGCTGCACATCGCCGAAGTGCAGGTAGCCCGCGAAGACGTGATGGCCTGCCAAGCCAACCGCTGGCTTGTATGCGACACCACCCCGCTGACCACACTCCTCTATTGCGAGGACATGTTCGGTCGCGCCGAGCCGGCATTGCACGCCCACGCACAGCGGCGCTACGACATGCTGTTCCTGTGCGCGGCTGACTTCCCGTTCGTGCAGGACGGCACCCGCCGCGACGAAAGCTTCAGGCTGGCGCAACAACGCGCCTACGTGGCGGCGCTGTCGGCACTGAGAATGCCGTTCACCATCCTGGTGGGTCCGGTTGAAGCGCGCGTGTCGCAGGTGGTCCAGGCACTGGATGGGCACGATGGCCCGCGACAGCGAGCCCGGGCTTGACGGCCTGAACAGGAGGCGTAGCATCTATTGCAAGCCAAGGGACAGACCCGCGGCAGCCACAACGACATGAGGGATTCTCATGGAATACGACTATCTCGTCTTCATTGGGCGTTTCGAGCCCTTCCACAACGGCCATGCCGCTGTTGCCCGCCTGGCCCTGAGCCGGGCCCGCAAGCTGATCTTCCTGGTCGGTTCTGCCGATACCCCTCGCAGTCTCCGCAATCCCTGGACCGTGGCCGAACGCGCCGTAATGATCCAGGCCGCCCTTGAGGGCGATGCAGCCCGGCTGATCATCCGCCCGCTCCGCGATCACCTGTACAACGAGGCGCACTGGATTGCCGGCGTACAGCGGGCCGTGGCCGACGCACTGCGTGCCGACGGTGCGACGGCGGACGCCAAGGTGGGGCTGGTGGGCATGGACAAGGATGCCTCGAGCTACTACCTGCGCGAGTTCCCGCAATGGCCGCTGGTGGATGTGCAGCACACCGAGACGTTGTCGGCCACGGAACTGCGCCGCTACCTGTTCGAGTCCGGTGACCTGGACTTCCACGGCGCACTGCTGATGTTGCGCGGCAATGTCCCCGCGCCCGTGTACGAAATGCTGGAAGCCTTCCGGAAGAGCGCTCCGGCGTACGGCCAGCTGGTGGCCGAGTACCGTTTCATCGAGCAGTACCGGGCCGCCTGGAAGGATGCGCCTTATGCGCCTACCTTCGTCACTACCGATGCGGTGGTCGTGCACTCCGGCCACGTTCTGCTGGTACGTCGTCGCTCGGAACCGGGCAAGGGACTGTGGGCCCTGCCGGGCGGGTTCGTGGGCCAGCAACAGACGTTGCTCGACAGCTGCCTGCGTGAGCTGCGCGAAGAGACCCGTCTGAAGATCCCGCTGCCGGTGCTGAAGGGCTCGTTGAAGGGCCAACAGGTCTTCGACCATCCCGACCGCAGCCAGCGTGGCCGCACCATCACCCACGCCTTCCACTTCGAGTTTGCCGCCGGTGAACTACCGCCCGTGCGTGGTTGCGATGACGCCGACAAGGCGCGCTGGATCCCGGTAAGCGAGGCGCTGGACATGGGCCCGCAGCTGTACGAAGACCACCTGCACATTCTGGAGTTCTTCCTGGGCCGGGGCTGAGCCCGACCCGTTCCATCGCCCGCGGATAGACCGCAGGCGCCACCCGACGCGAAGGAGCTTCCGTCATGCATTACCTCGATAATCTTCTCCTCAACACCGACAGCTACAAGGCCAGCCATTGGCTGCAGTACCCGCCGGGAACCGATGCCACCTTTTTCTACGTGGAATCGCGCGGCGGCCTTTACGACCGCACGGTCTTCTTCGGCCTGCAGGCGATCCTGAAACAGTACCTGTCCAAGCCGATCACCCACGCCGAGGTCGACGCGGCGCGTGATCTCTTCCTTGCCCATGGCCTTCCCTTCAACGAGGAAGGCTGGCGCTACATCGTCGACCAGCACCACGGTCTCATGCCGATCCGCATCCGGGCCGTACCGGAAGGCACCGTGGTTCCGGTGCACAACGCCCTGATGACCATCGAATCGACGGACCCGCAGGCGTTCTGGGTGCCGTCGTACCTGGAAACGATGCTGCTTCGCATCTGGTACCCGGTAACGGTGGCAACCACCAGCTGGCATGCCAAGCAGACCATCCGCCGCTTCCTGGACCTTACCAGTGACGATCCGGAGGGCCAGTTGCCATTCAAGCTGCACGATTTCGGTAGTCGTGGCGTTTCGAGTGTCGAATCCGCCGCCATCGGTGGTGCAGCGCACCTGGTGAACTTCCTGGGTACCGACACCGTGTCGGCCCTGCTGTTCGCCAAGGCGTTCTATCACGAGACCATGGCGGGGTACTCCATCCCCGCCGCCGAGCACAGCACGATCACCAGCTGGGGCCGCGAGAAAGAGGTGGAGGCATACCGCAACATGCTGGCGAAGTTCGCCAAGCCGGGTGCGCTGGTCGCGGTGGTATCGGACAGCTACGACATCTACAACGCCATCCGCCAGCACTGGGGCAGCACCCTGCGCCAGCAGGTGATCGATTCGGGGGCAACGGTAGTGATCCGCCCGGATTCAGGCGATCCAGTTACCGTCGTCCTGCAGTGCCTGGAACTGCTGGACGAGGCGTTCGGGCACACGATGAGCGCAAAGGGCTACAGGGTGCTGAACCATGTGCGGGTGATCCAGGGCGACGGTGTGAACCCGGACAGCATCCGCGCAATCCTGGAGCACATCACCGCGGCCGGGTACGCGGCCGACAACGTTGCCTTCGGCATGGGCGGTGCGCTGCTGCAGCGGCTGGACCGTGACACACAGAAGTTCGCGCTGAAGTGCTCGGCCGCCCGTGTGGACGGTCGCTGGATCGACGTCTACAAGGATCCGGTGACCGATAGCGGCAAGCAGAGCAAGCGTGGCCGCCTGCGTCTGCTGCGCCACCGCGAGTACGGCCAGTTCCGCACGGTATCGGTGCCAGCCGAGGCGGACGCGACCGAGGAGGTCGGCCTGCCGCTGGGCTTCGAAGACGCGATGGTCACGGTCTGGGAGAACGGCCGTTTGATCCAGGATGACAACCTCGCCGCGATCCGCCATCGGGCCGATGTCGCTCGTCTCTGACAGCCAGCCCTTGACCCCATCCCCCAATCGGCCTACCTTGTGCTCGCCGAAGGTATCCATCTCTTCATGCAGATGAAGGGATGGGTTTAAACGGGAATCCGGTGACGGTGCCTTGCGCACCCATTCCGGAGCTGCCCCGCAGCGGTGAATGGAAACGACACCTGCCAACAGCACTGGGCTTTGCGGCCTGGGAAGCGGCAGAGAGTAGGTGGGCGTTCGCGCCCGTGTCCATCAGCCCGAATACCGGCCCCGGCCGGAGGACACGACCGTCCTCTGATTCGACCTGGAACGTCCGCGGGGAGGTTGCCGGGGCCTGACGCCTTGCACAGTGCAGGGCGCTGCCCCCGTGCGTCCGCTTCGTGGCATCCGGTTCGCCCGCGGGGGCGAAGGTCGCTGGCGGGGCGGGCACGGCAGCAATGGCGTGCGGGCCGCGCAGTTCCTTCGTTCCTCAATGCCTACGCAATGAGGATACGTTTCATGACCACTGTTACCAATCTGGGCTTCCCCCGCATCGGCGCCAAACGCGAGCTCAAGCGCGCGCTGGAAGCGTTCTGGTCGGGCCAAAGCAGCGCCACTTCTCTGCTGGACACCGCCGCCGGCCTGCGGGCCACGCACTGGCAGCTGCAACGCGATGCCGGGGTGGATGTTCCGCCCAGCAACGACTTCAGCCTGTACGACCAGGTACTGGATGCCGCCTTCCTGTTCGATGCCATTCCGGCCCGCTACCGCGCACTGGCCGACGCCGACCCGCTCACCGGCTACTTCGCTATGGCGCGGGGGCTGCAGCGCGAAGGCGTGGACCTGCATGCGCTGGAAATGACCAAGTGGTTCGACACCAACTACCACTACCTGGTGCCCGAACTGCAGGCCGGCCAGGGCTTCGCGCTGCGCGGCGACAAGCCGCTGGCCGAGTACCGCCAGGCCAAGGCGCTGGGCATTGAAACCCGTCCCGTGCTGATTGGCCCGGTGACGTTCCTGCTGCTGTCCAAGACCGTGGATGGCAGCCCGTCGTTGGACCTGCTGGATGCGCTGCTGCCGGTGTACGTGGAATTGCTGGGCCAGCTGCAGGCGGCCGGTGCGCAGTGGGTGCAGCTGGACGAGCCAGCGCTGGTACAGGACCTCAGCCCGGAAGCCCGCGCCGCGTTCACCCACGCCTATGCAGTGCTGGCCCAAACCGCACGCCCCAAGGTGCTGGTGGCCACCTACTTCGGCGCGCTGGACGACAACCTGGAACTGGCTGCTTCGCTGCCGGTGAATGGCCTGCACGTGGACCTGGTGCGCGCGCCGGAACAACTGGATGCGGTGATCAAGGCGCTGCCGGCGGGCCGCGTGCTTTCCGCGGGCCTGGTCAATGGCCGCAACATCTGGCGCACCCATCTGGACAATGCGCTGGTGCTGGCGCGTTACGCGCATGGCCAGCTGGGCAGCGACTGCCTGTGGCTGGCGCCTTCGTGTTCGCTGCTGCACACCCCGGTGGACCTGGACCACGAAAAGAAGCTGGACGACGAACTGCGTGGCTGGCTGGCGTTCTCGAAGCAGAAGCTGGGCGAGCTGCGCGTGCTGGCCGACGCCATCGATGCGCCGGCACGCGCCGAAGCTGCATTGGCCTCCTCGCGCGAGCGCATTGAATCGCGCCGCCGGTCGCCGCGCGTGCACAACCCCGCCGTGGCCGCGCGTCTCTCCGCGCTGACCGCAGCTGATGCGCAGCGCCATAGCCGCTATCCCCAGCGCCATCTGGCACAGGCTGCCGCACTCAAGCTGCCGCGCTACCCCACCACTACGATTGGCTCGTTCCCGCAGACGCAGGAAGTGCGCGAGGCGCGTGCGCGCAACAAGTCCGGCACGCTCTCCGACGCAGACTACGACGCCTTCCTCGCCACCCAGACCGAGCACTGCGTGCGCATCCAGGAGCAGATCGGGCTGGACGTGCTGGTGCATGGCGAATTCGAGCGCAACGACATGGTGGAGTACTTCGGCGAGCAGCTGGAAGGCTTCGCCTTCACCAAGAACGGCTGGGTGCAGAGCTATGGCTCGCGCTGCGTGAAGCCGCCGGTGATCTACGGCGACGTGAGCCGCCCGCAGCCGATGACGGTGCGTTGGTCGCAGTACGCACAGTCGCTGACCGACCGGCCGATGAAGGGCATGTTGACCGGCCCGGTGACGGTACTGCAGTGGTCGTTCGTGCGCGACGACCAGGCACGTGCCGATACCTGCCGGCAGATCGCGCTGGCACTTCGTGATGAGGTGCTGGACCTGGAAACGGCCGGCATCGGCGTGATCCAGATCGACGAACCGGCGATCCGCGAAGGTCTGCCGCTGCGTCGCGCACAATGGCGCGAGTACCTGGACTGGGCGGTGGAAGCCTTCCGGATCAGTGCGAGCGGCGTGCGTGACGCTACCCAGATCCACACCCACATGTGCTACTCCGAGTTCAACGACATCATCCACTCGGTGGCGGCGATGGACGCCGATGTGATCTCGATCGAGACCTCGCGCTCGCGGATGGAACTGCTGGATGCTTTCGTGAAGTTCCAGTACCCGAACGAGATCGGGCCGGGTATGTACGACATCCATTCCCCGCGCGTGCCGGACAAGGAAGAGATGCTCTCGCTACTGCGCAAGGCCGCCGAGGTGCTGCGACCGGAGCAGATCTGGGTGAACCCGGACTGCGGACTCAAGACCCGCGGCTGGAAGGAAACCCGGGCGGCGCTGGAAGCGCTGGTGGCTGCGGCGCGGCAGTTGCGGGATGAGACGGCGGACGCCAACGCGGCCTGACGCGGAATCCGGTTCAGGGGTGTCCGCTACACTGGGACACCCCTCTCCGCATGACGCCTGACATGAGCAAATTCCCCGCTGACGTTGCCCTGGTCGTGATCGATCTGCAGCCGGACTTCATGCCCGGCGGTGCGCTGCCCTGCGTGGACGGCGACGGGATCGTGCCGGGCATTGCGGCGTTGCTGTCCCAGCGCCAGTACCGCACGGTGGTGGCCACGCAGGACTGGCACCCGGCGGATCACGCCTCCTATGCCAGCCAGCAACCGGGCCAGCTGCCGTTCGAGACCATCCTGCTGCACGCGCAGCCGCAGACGCTGTGGCCGGACCACTGCGTGCAGGACACGCCGGGCGCGGTGTTGCACCCGGCGGTGGACTGGACGCCTGCGGACCTGATCCTGCGCAAGGGCACGCGGCGCGAGGTGGACTCGTACAGCGCGTTCCGCGAGAACCATGGGCCGGACGGTAACCGCCCGCCCACGGGTCTGGCCGGGTGGCTGCATGAGCGTGGCATCCGCGAGGTACATGTGTGTGGGTTGGCACGCGACTATTGCGTGCTGTGGAGTGCGCAGGATGCGGTGAAGTCCGGGTTCCGCGTGAAGTTCCTTTGGGACCTGACGCGGCCGGTGACCGAGGCCAATGATGGGATGGTCCGTGAGGCGCTGGCGAAGGCGAAGATCGCCATCGTTTGAGGGGCGCGTGTGATCCGGCGGCGCGTGGGACACGCATGGCGTGTCGCTACGCAGCTTCGCGCGCAAGCGTAGTGACACGCCACGCGTGTCATCGCGGACCCAAGCGGAAGCCAGCGCACGAACGGCCGTTAGCGACAGCGCTACATGAGCGCACATCAAAATTCTTCGACATTCCAACGGGCATTGAACCGTTGATTCTGCGACCTCTGTAGCACTAAAAATGCCGCGCCAGCCAATATCCGGCCCACTTGCGACGCCCATAGACGCGGCGTATCGATACACCGTTATCCTTAGGAAATGCCAACTTCTCTGTCATTGAGCAGCTGTGCATCGTGTTGGCTCGGGGTTTGATATCCCCTCGTTCGACTAATGAAAGTATGCAGTTCTGCGTCGGGTGGGTGGCGAATACAACACCCCGTGGGGAAATAAGTCACACCGTTGGTCGAACGGATATCAACCTCCCGACTCCCTCGTCGCCGACGAGGGAGTACTTCCAAGGGAGTACTCGCATGAGCAGTTCGAAGATGGAATCGTCCACCGACCCCAACCAGCAGGTCGGCATCGGCTGGCACCAGCCCAAGAGCATCCGCATTTCCGCCCTGCAACACCCGGCCGGCAACATCCTGCCACCTGGACTCTTCATTCCCCGCCTGCAGCTGTGCGGGGTCTGGCTTGAGTGACTGGGGCTGAAGGTGGGTCACCGTGTATGGGTGGAGACCTCACCCGGCCGCGTGACCCTGATACTGGACGAAACCCCAGTCCCCCTGCCCTACCGCTATCGCAAGCACGAGCCAAGGAAGAAGCGCTCACGCGAGGCGGATGAGGAACGGTAGAGCCGGGCCCTGCCCGGCTGGCCCCAGGTAGCGCCGGGCTCTGCCCGGCCGCTTCTACGCCATGAACACCAACCGCAGCGCGAACCCGATCAGCAGCACGCCCATTACGCGCTCGAACCAGTGGCTGGCACTCAGGAACTTCTGCCGCACTGCTGCGGTTGAGAATGCGACGCTGACCAGCACGAACCATGCGGCGTTGACCAGGCACATCCATGCGCCGTAGAGCAGCTGGATCGGCAACGGGGTTTGCGCGCTGACGATTGTCGTAAACACCGCGAGGAAGAACAGGGTCGCCTTTGGGTTCGTCGCGTTGGTCATGAATCCGATGACGAAGGCTTGTCTGGGGCTTTGCTGTGCTGCCTCGGGGTTGCCCTCGGTGACGACGCCACCGGCGCTGCCTGGCTTGCTGGCGAGGAACTTCACGCCGAGGTAGAAGATGTACGCCGCACCCAGCCATTTGGCAGTCGTCATCAGCCATGGGGTTGTGTGCAGCAGCGCGCCTACGCCGATCAGCGTGTAGATGACGTGCACCGAGATGCCTGCGCCGATGCCGAGGGAGGTGTAGATGCCGGCCTTGCGGCCGAAGCGGACGCTTTGGCGCACGGCTACGGCGAAGTCCGGGCCTGGGGCGACGACCGCGAGGAAGTGGATGACGGCGAGTGCGAGGAACTCTCCCCAGTAGGGTGATGACACGTGTTGCTCCGGGGTGCTGTCGGGGAACCTATTGTCGCTGAGGAGCCGGCCGGCGGCCGGCACTACGGGGTCACGCGCCGGTGTGTTTCCAGTGCCACGTGTCGGATGGAACCCGTTACCGGAACACTACCGTGCGGTGGCCGTTGAGGATGATGCGGTGCTCTACGTGGCGGCGGACGGCACGCGCGAGTACCTGCGATTCGGTGTCGCTGCCGAGGCGGACCAGATCGCGTGGGGTCATTGCGTGATCGACTCGTGCGACGTCCTGTTCGATGATCGGGCCTTCGTCGAGGTCGGAGGTGACGTAATGTGCCGTGGCGCCGATGATCTTGACCCCGCGTGCGTGCGCCTGGTGGTACGGCTGGGCGCCTTTGAAGCTGGGGAGGAAGCTGTGGTGGATGTTGATCGCGCGACCGGCCAACGCCTGGCACAGGCGCGGGGACAGGATCTGCATGTAGCGGGCCAGTACCACCAGGTCGATCTGCTCGCGTTCCACCAGATCGATGATCTGCTGTTCCTGCACCGCGCGGTTGTCGGCGTTCACCGGCAGGTGGTGGAACGGAATGCCGTAGGAACCCGCAAGGGCGCCGAAGTCTTCATGGTTGGAGGCGACGGCGGCGATGTCTACCTGCAGCTGGCGGCTGTGCGCGCGGAACAGCAGGTCGTTGAGGCAGTGCCCCTGCTTGCTGACGAGCACCAGCAGGCGGGCGCGGCGGCGGGCGTCGTGCAGTTGCCAGTCCATGTGGAAGTCGGTTGCCAGGCCTGCCATCCGGTTCTGGATGGTTTCGATGGGCTGGCCCGGGTCACGGTCGAAATGCACGCGCAGGAAGAACCGGCCGCTCTCGTCGTCACCGAACTGCTGCGCATCGAGGATGTTGCAGCCCTGCTCGAACAGCAGGCCGGAGACGCGGTAGACGATCCCGGTACGGTCCGGGCATGAGAGGGTGAGGATGGAATCGGGGCGCATGGGTCGAGTCTAGTGGACCCGCGCCGGAAGGAGCAGCGTTGCTGTCAGTTGAAACCTTCCTGCGTGCGCCCGGGCGCGCCCCACCAGCGGTGGGGCGTTACCGGTACGCGTTACGCGCCTGGCGCGTTGAACACGCCGCGTGCTTCGCGCGGTTCGCAGCGCAGGTACTGCGGGGCCGGGGTGACCGAATCGCCCAGGGCGGCGGCGGCGTGCCACGGCCAGCGCGGTTCGTAGAGGATGCCGCGCGCGAGCGCGATGGCATCTGCGTGGTTGTGGCGCAGGATCGATTCGGCTTGGGCCGGGTCGGTGATCAGGCCCACGGCGATCACCGGCATGCGGACCTTGGCCTTGAGCGCGGCGGCGAACTGCACCTGGTAGCCGGGTTCGAGCGTGATCTGCTGGCGCGGGTCGAGACCGCCGCTGGACACGTGCAGGAACTGGCAGCCACGCATGTCGAGGATCTGGGCCAGCGTGCTGCTCTGTTCGATGTCCCAACCGCCGGCGACCCAGTCGGTGGCGGAGATGCGCACGCCGACGCTGATGCGGTCGGAAACGGCTTCGCGCACGGCGTCGAACACTCGCACGAGCAGGCGCATGCGATTTTCGAGCGAGCCGCCGTATTCGTCCTGGCGGTGGTTGCTGAGCGGCGAGAGGAACTGGTGCAGCAGGTAGCCGTGGGCGGCGTGCAGTTCGATCAGGTCCAGGCCAGCGCGTTCGGCACGGCGGGCGGCGGTGACGAAGGCTTCGACCACGGCATCGATGCCGGCGGCGTCCAGTTCGGTGGGGACGGTGTCGGTCTTGTTGAACGGCACTGCCGAGGGCGCGACCGGGGTCCAGCCGTGCGGGTCGGAGGCCGGGATCTGGCCGCCGCCGTCCCACGGACGGGGTGAAGAAGCCTTGCGGCCGGCGTGGGCGAGCTGCACGCCGAGCGGCATCGGGGACCATTGCTTGACCGAGGCGATCACCGAGGTCAGTGCGGCTTCGGTGGCGTCATCCCACAGGCCGAGGTCGGCCCAGCTGATGCGGCCTTCGGGGAGGACGGCGGTGGCTTCTAGGATCAGCAGGCCGGCGCCGGACTGGGCGAGCTGGCCGAGGTGCTGGCGGTGCCAGTCGTTGGCCAGGCCGTCGGTGCTGGAGTACTGGCACATCGGGGCGATGACGATGCGGTTGGACAGTTGGAGCGGTCCGAAGGATACGGGGGAGAAGAGCTGGCTCACGGGCGGGCGACTTGGGGGGAGATCAGAACAGGTGGGTATTGCACCGCGAAGTGGGTTTGCGGGCAACCGTATGTGTGGAACGGTGCGGGAGACAGTCTTACGCGGTAGCTGGCAGCAGGAATGACAAGGCGGGGGCGCAGGGTTGCTCTACCTTCAGGGTGAGCAGGTCGTCGGCGCGCGTGCGGCCGAGGTTTAGTGCGGCTACTGGCAGGCCTGCCTTGGCGGCGGCCTGGACGAAGCGGTAGCCGGAATAGACCATCAGCGAGGAGCCGACCACGAGGACGGCGTCGGCGTTCTGCAGGTGGGCGTGCACGGCGTCTACCCGTGCGCGCGGGACGTTTTCGCCGAAGAACACGACGTCGGGCTTGAGGATGCCGCCGCAGTGCGGGCAGGCCGGCACGTTGAACGCGCTGAAGTCCACGTTCTCCAGGTCGGCGTCGCCATCCGGTGCGATGCCCGCCTCGAGCGTTTCCCAACCGGGGTTGGCGGCCAGCAGGGTGTGCTGGAAGGCCTCACGATCGCTGCGGGTTTCGCAGCCCATGCAGCGCACCTGGTCGAGGCGGCCGTGCAGGTCGATCACCGCTTCGCTGCCGGCACGCTGGTGCAGGCAGTCGACGTTCTGGGTGAGCAGCACTTCCACCTGGCCGCGTGCTTCCAGTGCGGCCAGGGCGGCATGGGTCCCATTCGGCAGGGCCTGGCCGAAGCGCGGCCAGCCGATCAGGCTGCGTGCCCAGTAGCGCTGGCGGGTCGGCTCGCCGCCCATGAAATCCTGGTAGTTCACCGGCGGGGTGCGCTTCCACTGGCCGTCGGCGTCGCGGTAATCGGGAATGCCGGAGTCGGTACTGCATCCGGCGCCGGTCAGGACGAACAGGCGGCGCGCGCTATGGATGAAGTCGGCCAGGGGCGTAGGCATGCCAGCTAGATGGGGGCGATTGCAGGCTTCGCAATCGCCCCGGCCTGTTCAGGGTCCGGCGATGTCGGCCGGCAGGGCGGGCACGGCGGTGGGGTGGTGGTTTTCGTCCAGCGCGATCATCACGAAGTGGCCGCGGGTGCACAGTTTGCGCTCGCCGGTGTGCAGGTCTTCGGCGATCAGCTCCACTTCCACTTTCATCGAGCTGCGCCCGACTTCGACGATGCGGCCCACGGTTTCGACCATCTGGCCAACGCTGATCGGCAGCTTGAAGTCGACCTGGTCGGAGCGGGCGGTGACCACGGCGCGGCGCGAGTAGCGCGCGGCGGCGAGGAAGGCGGCCTTGTCCATCCAGGCCAGCGCCTGGCCACCGAACAGGGTGCCCATGTGGTTGGTGTGGTTGGGGAAGACGATCTCGGCCATGCGCACTTCGGTGGGCGGGACGATGTCGGGCGTGGCGGTCATGGGGGCGGCCGTGTGAAGGGGTGTCGCGCGGATGATACGGCAGCGGCGGTGAGACGGAGGCCTGCAACGAAAAAACCCCGGCAGCGCCGGGGTCTTTCGGGACACGTTCTGGATGGACTCAGAAGTTCATGTCGAAGGCGACTTCGCCCTGCACGCCCACCTGGTAGGCCGAGGGGCGGCGTTCGAAGAAGTTGGTCAGTTCCTGCACGTCCTGCAGCTCCATGAACGGCAGCGGGTTGCGCACGTTGTACTTCTTCTCCATGCCGAGCTTGGCGAAGTGGTTGTCGGCGCAGTGCTGCAGGTACTCGCGCATGTCGCGGGTGGAGATGCCGGCGACGCCGCCGGAGAGCACGTCTTCGGCGAACTGCACTTCGCAGTCGATGGCTTCGGCCAACATGTCGTAGACCTCCTGCTTCATCTTGTCGTCGAACAGGTCGGGCTCTTCTTCGCGGACCACGCGGACCGATTCGAAGGCGAAGTCCATGTGCGCGCTTTCGTCGCGGAACACCCAGTTGGTGCCCGAGGCCAGGCCCGGCAGCAGGCCGCGCGAACGGAAGTAGTACACGTAGGCGAAGGCGGCGAAGAAGAACAGGCCTTCGATGCACGCGGCGAAGCAGATCTGGTTGAGCAGGAACTGGCGGCGCTCTTCGCGGGTTTCGATGCGCTTGAGGTCCTGGATCGAGTCGATCCACTTGAAGCAGAAGTCGGCCTTCTTCTTGATCGAGTCGATGTTCTCCACCGCGGCGAAGGCTTTGACGCGCTCGTCCGGGTCCGGCAGGTAGTTGTCGAGCAGGGTCAGGTAGAACTGCACGTGCAGCGCTTCTTCGTACAGCTGGCGCGACAGGTACATACGCGCTTCGGGCGCGTTCAGGTGCTGGTACAGGTTCAGCACCAGGTTGTTGGACACGATCGAGTCGCCGGTGGCGAAGAACGCGACCAGGCGGTGGATCAGGTGGCGCTCGCCCGGCGACATCTTGGTGTGCAGGTCGCTGATGTCGATCTGGAAGTTGATTTCTTCCACGGTCCAGGTGTTCTTGATCGCGTTGCGATACATGTCATAGAACTGCGGGTAGCGCATCGGGCGCAGGGTCAGTTCAAAACCGGGATCGAGCAGCATTTGGCGGGGCTTGTCGGCCATGGTGATTCCTTGCAAAGAGCGGCCGGGCAGAGCCCGGCGCTACGAGTGGAGCGGCCGATCAGCGGCCGGGGGCGCCAGCCCGGAGGGGCCGGCGAGCCGGTTTTATTGGCACGCCTCGCAGGCTTCCGGGTTTTCCAGCGAGCAGGCCACGGCTTCGACCGGGGTGTAGCTGCTGACGGTGGTCTTGGCGATCTTGGTGGCCGGACGCGAACGCAGGTAGTAGGTGGTCTTGATGCCCTGCTTCCAGGCGTACATGTACATGGAGGACATGGCGCCGATGTTCGGGCTTTCCATGAACAGGTTGAGCGAGGCGGACTGGTCGATGAAGGCGCCACGGTCGGCGGCCATGTCGATCAGCGAACGCATCGGCAGTTCCCATGCGGTGCGGTACACCTGGCGCAGGGTTTCCGGGATCTGGCTGATGCCCTGGATGGAACCTTCGGCCAGCTTGATGGTGTCGCGCATTTCCGGGGTCCAGTGGCCGAGCTTCTTCAGCTCGTTCACCAGGTAACGGTTGACCTGCAGGAAGTCGCCCGAGAGGGTTTCGCGCTTGAACAGGTTGGACACCTGCGGCTCGACGCACTCGTAGCAGCCGGCGATGGAGGCGATGGTCGCGGTCGGGGCGATCGCGATCATCAGCGAGTTGCGCAGGCCGTGTTCCTTGATGCGCTCACGCAGGGCGTCCCAACGCGCGGTGTCTTCCGGCACCACGTTCCAGGCGTCGAACTGCAGCTCGCCGCTGGCCGCACGGGTGTCGGCGAAGGACGGGTGCTTGCCGCGTTCCTGGGCCAGCTCGACCGAGGTTTCCAGCGCGTGGAAGTAGATGGTCTCGGCGATCTTCTTCGACAGCGCGCGGGCTTCGGCACTGTCGAAGGCCAGGCGCTTGCGGAAGAACACGTCCTGCAGGCCCATGCAGCCCAGGCCGACCGGACGCCAGCGCAGGTTGCCGCGACGCGCCGATTCGATCGGGTAGAAGTTCAGGTCGATCACGCGGTCGAGCTGGCGCACGGCCAGGCGCACGGTGTCGGCCAGCTTTTCGTAGTCGAATTCGCCGTGGTCGTCGAAATGGTTGCCCAGGTTGATCGAGCCCAGGTTGCACACCGCGGTTTCTTCGGCCGAGGTGATTTCCAGGATTTCGGTGCACAGGTTGGACAGGTGGATCACGTTGCCGGCGCGCAGGGTCTGGTTGCTGGCGCGGTTGCACTTGTCCTTGAAGGTCATCCAGCCGTTGCCGGTCTCGGCAAGGGTACGCATCATGCGCGAGTACAGCTTGCGCGCGGAGATGGTGCGGTTGGCCTTGCCCTGCGCTTCAGCCTGCAGGTACGCCGCTTCGAACGCTTCGCCGAACAGGTCGGTGAATTCGGGCACCACGCGCGGGTCGAACAGCGACCATTCCTGGTCGGTCTCCACGCGCTTCATGAACAGGTCCGGGATCCAGTTGGCCAGGTTCAGGTTGTGCGCACGACGCGATTCGTCGCCGGTGTTGTCACGCAGCTCGAGGAAGTCTTCGATGTCGGCGTGCCAGGTTTCCAGGTACACGCAGGCCGCGCCCTTGCGCTTGCCGCCCTGGTTCACCGCGGCCACGGACGAGTCCATGGTCTTCAGCCACGGCACGATGCCGTTGGAATGGCCGTTGGTGGACTTGATCAGCGAGCCGCGCGAACGCACGCGGGTGTAGCTGACGCCGATGCCGCCGCTGAACTTGGACAGCTGGGCGATGTCGCCGTACTTGGAGTAGATCGATTCCAGCGAGTCCTGCGGCGAGTCCAGCAGGAAGCACGAGGACAGCTGCTCGTGGGTGGTGCCGGAGTTGAACAGGGTCGGGCTGGACGGCAGGTAGTCCAGGTTGCCCATGCGCTTGTACAGCGCCAGGGCTTCCGGCACGTCTTCGCTCAGGGCGCTGGCGATGCGCAGGAAGAACTGCTGCGGGGTCTCGATCACCTTGCGGGTGTGCGGGTGGCGCAGCAGGTAGCGGTCGTACAGGGTCCGCAGGCCGAAGTAGTCGAAATTCAGGTCCAGGCCGATGTCGATGGCGTCGTTGAGCTTGCGCGCGTTGGTCTGCACGAAGTTCAGCAGGCGGTCGTTGATCAGGCCCACTTCGTGGCCACGACCGACCGACTGCGAGAAGGCGTGGATTTCCTGGCCGGACACTTCCTTGGCGATGTAGTTGGCCAGCAGGCGCGCGGCCAGGCGGCCGTACTCGGGCTCTTCACCGATCAGCAGGGCGGCGGTGCGGATGGACAGCTCGTCCAGCTCCTGGGTGGTGGCGCCGTTGTAGAGGCCGGAAATGGTGCGGGTAGCCACGCGCATCGGGTCGACCGCATGCAGGCCCTCAGCCGAACGCTGCACCGCGCGCACGATCTTGTTCAGATCCACCAGCTCGGTCGTTCCATTGCGCTTGGTGACGCTCATCGCCGTATTGGTCGGCGGCGAAGTCAGCAGGAATTCGCTTTCCTGAGTGGTGGCTGCGCTGGTTTCGGTGCTCACGGCGTTTTCCTCTTGGCGTGATTTGGGGCGGCACTAGGTGGCGCGCTCAGGTCTTCAGGGTGGCACGAGGGCGTCTCAGGAAGCGCGACTGCAGCTCCCGTGGTGACGCCGGTCATCCCTCCCCCCGGAGATTGTCGCGACTGGCTCGGCGGTGGCCTCCACCACTTGGGGTCGGTGGAAGGGCCAGCCACAAGATAGTGGGGGTATATGGGGGAGTCAACGCCAAATGTAGGGAATCTGGGCAATCCCTTGTGGCGCAAGGAGCGGCTGCGGAGGGCGTCCGACGAACGGTCCCGACCTGTGGAAATGGAGTGCGCAGTCAAGCGTCAGGGGCGACTTTTCGGTGTGATGCAGGGGGTCGAAAAACGGAACGATAGGCGTCACGCGGACGTAACGAATGCGCCCGAATCGGACACCGCGCAGCCGGGCAGGGCCCGGCTCTACCGGAGAAAGACGCCGGGGGAATATTCGACCGCAGCACCGGATCAGGCCCGGTGCGGGGTGCCCAGGTATTCGGCGCTCTGCATTTCGATCAGGCGCGAGGCGGTGCGCTCGAAGGCGCCCTGCAGGCGGGTGCCGGTGTACAGGGCGACCGGGGCGTCGGTGGCGGTACAGACCAGGTTGACGTGGCGGTCGTACAGCTCGTCAATCAGGTTCACGAATCGGCGGGCGGCATCTTCATTCGTGCGGTCGAAGTGCGGGATGTCGCCCAGCAGCACGGTGTTGAACTCGTGGGCGATCTCAATGTAGTCCGAGGGGCCGCGCGGGCCTTCGCACAGGGCCTTGAAGTCGAACCAGACGATGCTCTTGCCGCGCGCGCGGACCGGAATCTTGCGGGCTTCGATCTCGATGTTGCCGGGCTTGGGCGCCTGCCCGCCACTCAGGGCGGCCCAGCGGCCAGCCAGCCAGGCGTCGCTTTCGGCGTCGCGCGGGGCCTGGTACACCGGCGAGTGGGTCAGCGCGCGCATCCGGTAGTCTTCGGTGCCTTCGGCATACAGCTCCACGCAGTAGGTCTGCAGCAGGCTGATGGCCGGCAGGAAGCTGTCGCGCTGCAGCCCATTCAGGTACAGGTTCTCCACCGCCGTATTGGAGGTGGTGACCAGGGTGACGCCCTCGGCGAACATGCGCTCGAGCAGGCGCGCCAGCAGCATGGCATCGCCGATGTCGGTGACGAAGAATTCGTCCAGCACCAGCACGCGCAGCTTGGTCCGCCATTCCTGGGCGATCTTGGCCAGCGGGTCGCTCTGGCCCTGGTGCTCGCGCAGGCGTTCGTGGATGCCTCGCATGAAGCGGTGGAAGTGGGTGCGGTACTTCTGCTCGATCGGCAGGCCGTCATAGAACAGGTCGACCAGGAAGGTCTTGCCGCGCCCTACCCCGCCCCAGAAGTACAGGCCCTTGACCGGCTCGGGCTTCTTCCAGAAGGCCGAAAGGCGGTCCAGCCAGCCGTCCTGGGCGCTGTCGAGCAGGGCCAGGTGGATGCGGTCCAGCTCGGCCAGGGCGGCGTGCTGGGCCGGGTCGTTCTGCCATTCGCCCTTGGCCACGCCGTCGGCGTAGCGCTGGGAGGGGGTCATCGGGGTGTCGCTCATGCGCTGGCGCTGTCCGCAGTGGGCAGCCAGTGCTTGACGCCGTGGGTGATGGCGCCGCGCAGGTCGATCAGCTTGCGATGGAAGAAGTGGCTGGTTTCGGGCATGCGCACCAGCTCGTGCGGGGCGTCCAGGCTGTCCAGCCAGTTGTAGACGGCCTGCGGGTCGACGATTTCATCCTCGTCGCCCTGGATGACCAGCCAGCGGGTCGGCGGCTGCACGCCGTCGAAGTCCCAGCGGCCGGCCGGCGGGGCGATGGAGACCAGCACGTCCGGCTGCAGCTCGGCGGCGGCGCGCAGCGAGACGAAGGCGCCGAAACTGAAACCGGCCAGCCACAGGGTGGCGTCCGGGCGCTGTTCGCGCACCCAGGCGGCGACGGCCTTGAGGTCGTCCTGCTCGCCATTGCCGTGGTCGAAGCTGCCGGCCGAGCCGCCAACGCTGCGGAAGTTGAAGCGCACCGTGGTGACGCCCAGCTCGCGCAGAGTGGTGCCAACCATGGTCACCACCTTGTTGTGCAGGCTGCCGCCCTCGGTGGAGAGCGGGTGGCAGATGATCGCCACCACAGGCTGGGCGGGCACATCGGCCTTGGGCAGATCGACGGCCACGTCCAGCGCGCCGACCGGGCCGGCCAGCTGCAGGGTGCCGCTTTCAGGGGGGAAAGGGGGATTGTGCATGGCGTCATAATACCGCTCCCCTGCGGCCTTCACCGCCGCGCCTGCCTGGAACCCCATGTTCTATCTGCTTTTCAGCGTGGTCTGCAGCGTGTTGGTCTCGGTGCTGCTGAAGCTGGCCGCCCGGCGCGGCCTGGATGTGGCGCAGATGGTGACCTGGAATTACCTGGTGGCCGCCGGGCTCACTGCGGTGGTGCTGCAGCCGCCGTTGCAGGCGCTGCAGAGCACGCATGCGCCGTGGCCGGCGCTGCTGGTGCTGGCGGTGGTGCTGCCTTCGCTGTTCCTGGTGCTGGGTCGCGCGGTGGCGGTGGCCGGGATCGTGCGGACGGATGTGGCGCAGCGGTTGTCGCTGCTGTTGTCGTTGTTGGCCGCTTTTCTGTTCTTTGGGCAGACTGCGACGCCGCTCAAGCTGCTCGGGCTGGGCCTGGGGCTGGTGGCAATGGTGGGCATCAGCCTGCGCCCGCGCGGGCCGGCGGTGGCCGGTGAGGCGGGCAGCTGGCGCTGGCTGCTGGCGGTGTGGGTGGGCTTTGCGCTGGTAGACGTGCTGCTGAAGCAGGTGGCGCTGTCGGGCACGCCGTCGATGGCGGCGCTGCTGGCGTGTTTCAGCATTGCCTTCGTGCTGATGCTGGCAGTGCAGCTGTGGCGGCATGCCAGTGGCCGCAGCCGGTTGAACCTGCGCAACGCCGGGGCAGGCGCGCTGCTGGGGCTGCTCAACGGCGGCAACATTCTTTTTTATGTGCACGCGCACCAGGCGCTGCCGGACAGCCCGGCCACGGTGTTTGCCGGGATGAACATCGGCGTGGTGGTGCTCGGGGCGCTGCTGGGGGTGTTCGCGTTCGGCGAGCCGACCACGCGGTGGAACCGCGCGGGGTTGGCGTTGGCGGTGGTGGCGATCGGGTTTATCGCCTGGGGATAATGGGATCAGCCACGCAGGGCGTGGCTCTACCGCCCCACCGGATTACTTGTCGAACCCGAGGATCAACGGGTCGTGATCCGAACTGCGCCACGGGCCAGCTTCATTACGGCCCTGGTAACCCACCTCATCGGCTTCGTCAGAATTGATATGCCATTCGGCGGCGCCGCGCAGGCGCTTGGCCATGCCCGGGCTGAGCAGGGCGTGGTCGAGGCGGCCGGTCATGCCGCTGTAGACATAGCTGTAGGGGCGGTCGACCTTCGCCACGGCGAAGGCGTCGCGCCAGCCGGCGTCATGCAGGGTGCGGATCGGGGCTTCCATGGCGTAGGCGTTGAAGTCGCCGAGCAGGATGGCGTCTGAAGTGCCGGCGCCGGTCGGGTCGGTGCCCAGCCACTGGTTGAGCAGGCGCGCCGATTCGACCCGGGTGGGGTTCCAGCAGCCCTGGCCGTCCTTCTGGTCGGCATCGGCGCCGCTGGCTTCGGAGCAGCCCTTGGACTTGAAGTGGTTGGCCACCACCACGAACGGCGCGCCCTTGCCGGCGCGGAAGGCCTGGGCCAACGGCACGCGGCTGTGCGGGCCGAACGGGGCGGTTTCCAGCACGGCCGGGGCGCCGACCGGGGTCACCCTGGAGCTGCGGTAGATGATGCCGACCCGGATCGGGTTGTCGCCCGGGCCCTTGCCGGCGTCGATGAAGCGCCAGTCGGCACCCTTGCCGCGGTTGGCGTTGAGCGCGGCGACCAGTTCGGCGATGGCCGACTGCGGGCCGTAGCCGTCATTCTCCAGTTCCATCAGCGCGGCCACGTCGGCGCCGAGCGCGTTGACGGTAGCGACCAGCTTGGCAGTCTGCGCCTGGTGTTCGGCCAGGGTGCGGGCGCCGCGCAGGGTGGGATAGCCGCCGCCCTGGCCGTCGCCGTTGAAGAAGTTTTCCAGGTTGAACGCGGCCACCTTGAGCGTACCGGACACTACGGGTGCGGTGTCCGGGCGGGCCAGCGCGGGCAGCTGCAGCGGGGTGGTGACCTGCAGGCGCGGGGTGCCCTTGTCGTCCACGTGGACGATGCCTTCCACGTTGCGCAGCACGGTGCCGGTGCGCAGGGTGGGGTTGGGCGGCAGGTAGGCGACGGGGCCGGGGTCGCGCGCGGTGCTGCCGTCGTCGAGCAGCAGGCGGCGGCGCTGGTTGTCGGCGATCACCTTGGCGTGCGCGTCGGTGCCGGGGGCGGCCACTTCGCTGGGCTGCCAGAGGCGACCTTCGAAGGACACGGTGAGTTTGCCGAAGCGGGTGAGGCCGTCGGTGCCGGCCAGGGTCAGCGGCGCGGCGATGCGCACGTGCTGGCCGTCGAGCGCGCGCCAGTCGGCGGGGGCGGCGGTGAGGGTGACGGTGGCGGAGGTCGGAGCCGCCGCCGGCGATGCGGTCGGGTGTGCCTGCGGCTGGGCCTGGGCGAACGTGGTGGCGGGCAGCAGCAACGACAGGGCAAGAGCGAGGGAGCGACGGCGCATCGGCGGGGTGGTCATGGAGTGCGGGTGCACAGACTAACGCCGAATTGTGGCGGGAAGCGGGCACGGGTGGGGATTTGGGCGGGTTGGGCATAGCCCGCTTGGGTCGTGCACCGCGAAGCCACGCAGGGCGTGGCTCTACTTCAAATTCGCCAGCATCCAATCCACAGTCGCATGGATCTGCTCTTCCGTAAGCGCCGGATTACCACCCTTAGGCGGCATGATCCCGCCGTCCGGGCCGGTGTAGCCCTCGATGGCGTGCTTGTAGAGCGTGTCCTTGCCCTGGCCCAGGCGACCATCCCAATGCGCGTGGTCCAGCGTCGGCGCCTGGCCAACACCCGTGGTGTGGCACGCCGTGCACAGGTTGTCGAAGATCACCTTACCGTCGGTGGTGCCGCCATAGGCGACCTGCGAAGCGGCCTTGGCCAGCGCTGCGGCCTTCGCCGCCGCCTGGTCGGCCATGCCGGTGGCGCCGGCATACACCGCGCCGGCCGGGGCAATGCGCAGTTCGGTGCGCTTGGCGGCCTGGGGCGAGATCTCAGGGGGAATACGGGTATGCAGGTACGCAGCGAACAGGATCAATCCGAGCGTGATGGCCATCAATAACGCAATGACCATGGAAAAGCGTTTCAGGAACTCGAGGTCGTAATTCCGCACTCTCTTTCACCCCTGGCTGGCAGTCGTTGGACTACGGCTTGTCCGCCGAGTATGACCAGCGTCGGCGGCGCTCTGCAAGCCGCCACCAGGTGATGCATTGCAGCATCAACCGCCTGCAGCGCGCAGGCAGAAAACGCAGATCGATTCCACCAGTGCGGTCTGGTCGCCGTGACCGTCGCGGCTGGGCGCGGTCGGGCCCACCAGCGCTTCGGTAAACGCCCCGACGATGCAGGCCGCGGCCACCTCGGTGTCCTGCGCGGGGAAGCTGCCGGCTTCCACGCCGTCGTCCACGATGCGGCGGAACACGTCACCGAACAGGCGGCGGCAGCGGATGCGCTCGGCTTCCACTTCCGGGTCCACCGGCTCGGCGATGAAGGCATAGGCCAAGCCGGGGCCGGCCAGCGCGCGCCGCACGAACGCGGTGATCGCGCGGCGCAGGCGCTCGGGCGCCGGCAGCGGTTCGGCGGCGATGCCTTCAAAAATGCGCAGCTCGTGCTCGACCGCGTCGGTCAGCACCTCCACGAATAGTTCTGCCTTGGACGGGAAGTGCCGGTAGATGAGGCCGGTGGAGACCCCGGCCTCGGCCGCCACGGCGGTAACCGGGGCGTTGCGGTAGCCGCCGGCGGCGACCAGGCGGCGGGTCGCCAGCAGGATCCGCTCGCGGGCCCCGGCCAGGCGTTCTTCCATCAATGCGGAGCGTTTATAGGCCATTTGCTGATTCTATGTTCAATTTTTGAATTTGTATTCACTTTTACCGCCGGGAGGACTAGGCTGGGACCTCCATCGTCCCCTTTGCCCCCTCGGAGCTGCCTCATGCACGTCCCCACCATGAACTTCGACCTGGGCGAAGAGATCGACCTGCTGCGCCAGAGCGTGGCCCATTTTGCCTCGGCCGAGATCGCGCCGCTGGCGGCCAGGGCCGATGAAGAGAACCTGTTCCCGCATGCGCTGTGGCGCAAGCTCGGCGAGCAGGGCCTGCTCGGCCTGACCGTGGAGGAAGAATACGGCGGCAGCGGCATGGGCTACCTGGCCCACGTGGTGGCGATGGAAGAGATCTCGCGCGCGTCGGGCAGCATCGGCCTGTCCTACGGTGCGCATTCGAACCTGTGCGTGAACCAGCTGCGCAAGAACGGCAGCGAAGAACAGAAGCAGCGCTACCTGCCCGGCCTGTGCAGCGGCGAGAAGGTCGGCGCGCTGGCGATGAGCGAACCTGGCGCCGGCTCGGACGTGGTGTCGATGAAGCTGCGCGCGGACAAGCGCGGCGACCACTACGTGCTCAACGGCAACAAGATGTGGATCACCAACGGCCCGGACGCCGACGTACTGGTGGTGTACGCCAAGACCGACCCGAACGGCGGTGCCAAGGGCATCACCGCGTTCCTCATCGAAAAAGGCATGAAGGGTTTCAGCACCGCGCAGAAGCTGGACAAGCTGGGCATGCGCGGTTCCAACACCTGCGAGCTGGTGTTCGAGGACTGCGAAGTACCGGAAGCCAACGTGCTGGGCACGGTGGGCGGTGGGGTCAAGGTGCTGATGTCCGGGCTGGATTACGAGCGCGTGGTGCTTTCCGGTGGCCCGCTCGGCCTGATGGCGGCCGGCATGGACGTGGTGATGCCGTACGTGCACGAGCGCAAGCAGTTCGGCGAGGCGATCGGCACGTTCCAGCTGATCCAGGCCAAGCTGGCCGACATGTACGTGGGCCTCAACGCCTGCCGCGCCTATGTGTATGCGGTGGCGCGCGCCTGCGACCTGGGCCGCACCACCCGCCAGGACGCTGCCGGTGCGATCCTGTACTCGGCCGAGAAGGCCACCTGGCTCACCGGCCAGGCGATCCAGATCCTGGGCGGCAACGGCTACATCAACGAGTACCCGACCGGGCGTTTGTGGCGCGATGCCAAGCTGTATGAAATCGGCGCCGGCACTTCGGAAATCCGCCGCATGCTGATCGGCCGCGAACTGTTCCAGCGCACCAAGTAAGGGCGACGCCATGACTGTACTGAGCACCCAGCTGCAACCGGGCGGCGAGACCTTCGAAGCCAACCGCGCTGCCCTGCAGGCGGTAGTGGACGACCTGCGCGCCACCCTGGCGCAGACCGCGCTGGGCGGCAGCGAGGCGGCGCGGCAGAAGCACACCGCGCGCGGCAAGCTGCTGGTGCGCGACCGCATCGATGCCCTGCTCGACCCGGGCAGCGCGTTCCTGGAAATCGCGCCGCTGGCCGCGCACGGCATGTATGGCGACCCCATTCCCAGTGCCGGCGTGGTCGCGGGCATCGGCCGCGTTTCCGGCGTTGAGTGCGTGATCGTGGCCAACGACGCCACGGTCAAGGGTGGCACCTATTACCCGATGACGGTGAAGAAGCACCTGCGCGCGCAGGAAGTGGCCGAGCAGAACCGCCTGCCGTGCATCTACCTGGTGGACTCCGGCGGTGCGTTCCTGCCGCTGCAGGACGAGGTGTTCCCGGACCGCGATCATTTCGGCCGCATCTTCTACAACCAGGCCAACCTTTCCGCGCAGGGCATTCCGCAGATCGCGTGCGTGATGGGCTCGTGCACCGCCGGTGGCGCCTACGTGCCGGCGATGAGCGATGAAACGGTGATCGTGCGCGAACAGGGCACCATCTTCCTGGGCGGCCCGCCGCTGGTGAAGGCGGCCACCGGTGAAGTGGTCACCGCCGAAGAACTGGGCGGCGCCGACGTGCACACGCGCATTTCCGGCGTGGCCGACCACATGGCCGACAACGACCTGCAGGCGCTGGCCCGCGTGCGCGCCATCATCGCGCAGCTCAACTGGCGCAAGCCGGAACCGGCACTGGCAGTGCAGGCCCCGGCCGAACCGCGTTATCCGGCGCAGGAGCTGTACGGCGTCATTCCGGCCGACACGCGCAAGCCGTACGACGTGCGCGAAGTGATCATGCGCCTGGTGGACGATTCGCGCTTTGACGAATTCAAGCCGCGCTATGGCAACACGCTGGTCACCGGTTTTGCGCACCTGCACGGCTACCCGGTGGGCATCATCGCCAACAACGGCATCCTGTTCTCCGAGTCCGCGCTGAAGGGCGCGCACTTCATCGAACTGTGCACCCAGCGCGGCATTCCGCTGGTGTTCCTGCAGAACATCACCGGCTTCATGGTCGGGCGCAAGTACGAACACGGCGGTATCGCCAAGGACGGTGCCAAGCTGGTGATGGCGGTGGCCTGCGCCAAGGTGCCCAAGTTCACCGTGGTGATCGGCGGTTCGTTCGGTGCCGGCAACTACGGCATGTGCGGCCGCGCCTACTCGCCGAACTTCCTGTGGATGTGGCCGAACGCGCGCATCGGCGTGATGGGCGGCGAGCAGGCTGCCAGCGTGCTGGCCACGGTCAAGCGCGATGGCATCGAAGCCAATGGCGGGCAGTGGTCGGCGCAGGACGAAGACACGTTCAAAACGCCGATCCGCGACCAGTTCGAGCAGCAGGGCCACCCTTATTACGCCAGTGCACGGCTGTGGGACGACGGTGTCATCGACCCGGCCGATACCCGCCGGGTCTTGGGCCTGGCGCTGTCGGCCAGCCTCAACGCCCCCGCCCGCAAGACCGACTTCGGCGTGTTCCGGATGTGATCCGGCCCCCTGGCATGCGCAACGAGACCACCATGTTCACCAAGATCCTGATCGCCAACCGTGGCGAAATCGCCTGCCGCGTCATCGCCACCTGCCAGCGCCTGGGCATCGCCACGGTGGCGGTGTACTCCGACGCCGACCGCGACGCGCGCCATGTGCGCCTGGCCGACGAAGCCGTGGGCATCGGCCCGGCCCCGGCGCGCGAAAGCTACCTGCGTTCGGACGCCATCCTGGACGCCGCGCGCCGCACCGGTGCGCAGGCGATCCATCCCGGCTACGGCTTCCTGTCCGAGAACGCGGACTTCGCCCAGGCCTGTGCCGAGGCCGGCATCGTGTTCATCGGCCCGTCTGCTGCGGCGATCCGTGCAATGGGCGACAAGAGCGCGGCCAAAGCGCTGATGGCGCAGGCCGGCGTGCCGCTCACGCCGGGTTATCACGGCGACGCGCAGGATCCGGCATTCCTGCGCGAGCAAGCCGATGCCATCGGCTACCCGGTGCTGATCAAGGCCAGTGCCGGCGGCGGTGGCAAGGGCATGCGCCGTGTGGACGACAGCGCGGCCTTCACCGATGCATTGGCCAGCTGCCAGCGCGAGGCGCAGTCGGCGTTCGGCAACGCGCACGTGCTGGTGGAAAAGTACGTGGAGCGTCCGCGCCACATTGAGATCCAGGTGTTCGGCGACAGCCACGGCAACGTGGTGTATCTGTTCGAGCGCGACTGCTCGGTGCAGCGCCGCCACCAGAAGGTACTGGAAGAAGCGCCTGCGCCGGGCATGACCGCCGAGCGCCGCGCCGCGATGGGCAAGGCCGCGGTGGATGCCGCGCGCGCGGTGAACTACGTGGGTGCGGGCACGGTGGAGTTCATTGCCGGGCCGGACGGCGATTTCTACTTCATGGAAATGAACACCCGTTTGCAGGTGGAGCACCCGGTGACCGAGTGCATCACCGGCACCGACCTGGTGGAATGGCAGCTGCGCGTGGCCAGTGGTGCGCCGCTGCCGCTGCAGCAGGACCAGCTGCAGATTCGTGGGCATGCGCTGGAAGCGCGCCTGTATGCCGAAGATGCGGACAAGGGCTTCCTGCCCTCCACCGGTACGCTGCGTGACCTGCGCCTGCCTGCGGGCAGCGCGCACGTGCGCGTGGATGCCGGCGTGGAACAGGGCGACGCGATCACCCCGTTCTACGACCCCATGATTGCCAAGCTGATCGTGTGGGACGTGGACCGCGACGCGGCGTTGCGCCGCATGCAGCAGGCGCTGGCCGAGTGCGAAGTGGTGGGCGTGACCACCAATGCGGCGTTCCTGCGTCGGCTGGTGATGACCGATTCGTTCGCGAACGCGAAGCTGGATACGGCGTTGATCGAGCGCGAGCAGGCGGCGCTGACGTTGGTCGACGGCGACACCGATGCTGCGTTGTGGGCGCTGGCGGCGGTGGCTGCGGTGGCCACCGATGCGCCGGCCAGTACCGATGCGCGCGACCCGCACTCGCCGTGGCAGGCCAGCGATGGCTGGCGACTGGGCCAGCGCGCGGCTCGGCGGGTGACGTTGGAGCATCGCGGCAGCCAGCGCGTGGTGGCGGTGGAAGGCAGGAATGATGCGTGGTCGCTGCGCGTGGATGACGCCGAGGTGCAGGCCACCGGCCGTGTCGGCGGTGGGCAGCTTGCACTGCAGATCGGGCAGACCCTGCACCGTGCGCGGATCGTGCGAGATGGCGGCGAGCTGTATCTGTTCGGCACCGACGGCGTGCAGCGCTTCACCCTGCATGACCCGGTGAGCGAAGCGGATCAGGGCGTGGCCGATGCAGGCAGCCTGGTCGCACCGATGCCGGGCCGGATCGTGGCGACGCTGCTGGCGCCCGGCACGCAGGTTACGCGCGGTACCCCGCTGCTGGTGCTGGAAGCAATGAAGATGGAACACACGCTGCAGGCGCCGGCGGATGGGACGGTGCAGGGTTACCGGGTCAAGGCCGGTGACCAGGTGGGGGATGGTGCGGTGTTGGTGGATTTCGAAGCCACGTAATCCATCATTGCCGCAACGTCGCGTCCGACACCATGTCGTGTACGTTCAACGCCTGCATCAACTGGGTGTTGGCGACTTCGGCGATCGCCCTGCCCCGGTTCTCGAACAGCCATTCGTTCTGCTTGTGGAACTCCGGCACGTCGCCGAGCTGGCGATAGGCTTCGCGCAGCGCCACGCGCGCCTGCACCGGTTCGGTGCCGTCCATCAGCGGTTTCAGCAGCGCCACGCCCTGGGCCGGCGTGCCCTGCCCCATCTTCTGCATGGCCTGCACCACGGTGCGCCATTTGCCGATCACCGGGCTCTTCTGCTTCACCAGCAGCGGGTCGTACTCGGCCAGCAGGCGGTCGGCCAGCGCGTGGTCGCCCTGGCGCTGCGCCAGGTACACCAGCGACAGCAGGCGCAGCATGCGGTCGGGCATGCCGGGATCGTTGGGGTCGGCCAGCTGGGGACGCATGTCCGCTGCGATGCGCGCCAGCGCGTCGGCGTCGCCCTCCTGGCACGCGGTGTCGACCACCGTTTCCAGCAGCTCGCGATGCACCCGGAAATCCTGCGACCCGGTGGGCATGGGTTCGGTCGACAGTGCCTCGCGCATGCCCGTGCAGTCGTCCTGGTCCGCCGCCAGCAGCAGGCGCACGCGCACGTTCATCAGTGCCTGCAGTTCATCGTCGGGTTTGCCGAGCCTGGCCAGTACCTCGCCCGCTTCCTTGTAGCGGCGCATGGCGATAAGCACATCGGCGCGCGGGTCGACCGGCCCACGACGGGTGAGCTGCTCGGACTGCTTGAAGCTGCGCACGGCCTCGTCGTAGCGGTTGGTTCCCAGCTGGATCCAGCCCAGGTTCGCGTATGAGAACGCACGCAGCGTGTTCGACGGCACGGTGGCGGCGCGCGCGTAACGTTCGGCGTCCTCGAACCGGTTGTCGAGCAGCAGGTACCACGAGGTCGTGTAGAGGCCTGCGTACGAATCCGGGTAGACGTCAGCCAGCACGCGCCAATCGTCGAGCGGCCACGACACCGGGCTCAGCTCGTTGCTCCAGGCTTTCAGGTACAGCCGCTCGCGGTGCGGCAGGCGCTGGCTCACGGCCATCGCGCGGGCCAGGTGGGGCTGCGCTTCGGCGCGCTGGTCCAGCCGCACCAGCAGCCTGGCCAGCCCGACGTGGGCCATGGCGAAGTCCGGGTCGGCGTCGATCGCCGCTTCGAACAGTTTGGTGGCTTCGGAAAAGCGCCGCCGGCCCATCGCGCTCTCGGCCAATGCAAAGGACTTCAGCGCCTGCAGGTTGGCGGTGGTGGCTTGCGGCAGCGGCACCGACTGCTGCACCGACGCTACCGATTCGCCCAGCCCCGCGCGCAGCTGGCCTACCACATCGTCCACCGCCGCGATCACATCGGCGGAGCCTTCCGCCTTGGCCCGGTAGCTGCGCACCACGGCGCGGCTGGCCGGATCGAGCAGGTCCACGCTGACCAGGTAATGCCCGGCGGACTCGCGGATGGCCGGCGCCAGCACCATGCGAGCGCCCTCACGGGACGCCACGTCGATGGCCAGGTCGCGGTCCAGGGCGCGCGTGGACGGCACCCGCAGCAGGTCGCGCGATTCGGTGACCTTGCTGCCGGAGAGCACGTTGACGTAGCGCGACTGCTCCAGGCTCATCAGCAGGGCGCGTTGCAGTGAGTCGTCGAACAACGCTTCACCACTGGCGTTGTCCACGTCGGCCAGCACCACCCAGTCGCGCTCGGCGAAGGCGATGGCGGGTTCGGGGCGCAGCAGCAGCCAGGTGCCGATTCCCAGCAGGCCGACCAGTGCCACCTGGGCGGCCAGCGCCGCCGGCCGGCGCCACACCGGCAGCACGCGGCGCGCCTTGGCATTGCCACGCGGCATGCGCATCGGGGTGATGCCCAGCTCGCCTGCCTCGAACACCTCCTGCACCGACGGCACCGACTTGAAGCGCCAGCGGCCGTGCGCCTTCCAGAGCAGCCTGTCGCCGCGCTCGCCCAGCATGCTGCTGGCACGCCGGGTCAGGGTTTCGGCCACCGCCGAGAGCAGGATCTGGCCAGGCCAGGCCAACATCATCAGGCGCGCGGCCATCGGCTTGGCCAAGCCTTCCACCTCGACCGGCTTGGCACCGGCGGCGACCGCCTCCGCACTGTTCTCCCAGGTCAGCACTTCGCCGACGTGCAGGCCGGCGCGCGCGCTGAGCTCGATGCCGCGCTGCTTGCCGATCTCCAGCAGTTCGCGCTGGTAATCCAGGGCGAATCCGAGCGCGTCGATCGGCCGCTCGAACAGCATGAATACGCCGTCGGAGCGATCGATCTGCTGCCCGTGCCAGTGCTGCTGCAGCGCCAGGACCAGCCGGTCGTGCTGCTGGAACAGTTCGGCTGCCATGCTGTCGCCGAGCCGTTCAACCAGCCCGAGCGAATCGCACAGGTCGGTGAACAACAGGGCTTTCAGCAGCGGGGGCTGGGTCGAGGGTGCGCTGTCGCCGTCCATGCTAGGGCCAAACCACCTTGTTGGGATCGAACTCTGCCGTGTCCAGCGTATCACTGCGCCAGCCCACGCCCACGATTGCGACGGGGCTCTGGGTAACGCCGTCCAGCGCGAACACCGCCTCGGTGTCGATTTCGTTGATGGCAGCGGTCACGAACGCGGCCAGGCCGGCCTCGGTGGCCGCCATGTACAGGGCCTGCGAGAGGTGGCCCACGTCCAGCAACAGGGCGCGGTAGGCCTTGGCGTGGTTGCGGTACTTCCAGTTGGTGCGGGCGAAGCGCGGCACCAGGACCAGATGGGCGGCCGCGTTCGAGAACCAGTCCTGGCCGGACAGCATGGCCTCGGCGACGTCCTGCAACGGCCGCTCGCAGTGGCGTGGCAGCGCCACCAGCGCATGCTGCACAGGGTGGTAGTGGTACAGCCCCGGCGCCAGGCCCTCTACGCGCTGAACCAGCAGATAGGTCTCGGTGGGATGCAGCCCACCGCCGGACGGCACGTTCTTTTTCAGGAACGTGGTATCGGCCTCCATCTGCACCACGGCCTGGGCCTTCACCGTGCGCTGCAGCAGCTGCGCCAGCTGCGCCTGGTCGATACTGCGGGCGGCATCGAAATTGCGGCAGGTAGTGCGGCGTTCGAGAAGCTGGTCGTACCCGGTGGCCTCCACGGTGGGGAGTGGCTGATAGGTGCCCGGGTGCGGCTGCACCGCCGGCGGCGGCGCGCCCAGCTGCCGGCGCAGGTCGTTGACGGTGACCATGTGGCTGTCGCGCATCTGCGCGGCGCTGTTCACGCCACGCCAGCGGGCATGACGATGGACCAGTGCCGCCAGCGGCCACCAGTGGCCGTCCCGCATGCCTTCGTCGCGCTGGCGGTGGGCGGCATGTTCGTCGTCGTCCGAGATGAGCAGCCCGGTCGCCAGCAGGGGCTGCCAGTCGCCCGGCGGGCAGCCGATGTCGCGCGCGTCGGTCCAGAAACGGGAACCCAGCCCGCCCAGCAGCTCCCGCTGCGCAGCCGTCACCGGCACGGGCTGTTCCAGGTGCGCGGCCAGGGCGACCCACGTGATGGTCGTGGAAGGCTCGGTGCGCCCGGCCAGCATGGCAGCGAAGTCGAGGCGGACCTCCTCCCGTGGCTCGAACATCACAGTGGTGCAGCGGCGCAGTTTCATCGGCGAATGACCGTGGAAGGACCCGGCCATTCTAGTCGGGACACGGCAGGGTGCCCCGGGCGTGGCCGGTCATCGCCATTATCCGCGTACTGCCTCGCACCGCGCGCTTGCACCCCTGCCGGCGCTACATTCCCGGCCACCCGGGCCGATAACCTTCACTTCACTCACTGGATCGACCGCAATGAGCAACGACAAACCGGAAACGAACAAGATTTCCCCTGAAATCGCCGC
This sequence comes from Stenotrophomonas aracearum, assembly GCF_031834615.1. Taxonomy (NCBI): domain Bacteria; kingdom Pseudomonadati; phylum Pseudomonadota; class Gammaproteobacteria; order Lysobacterales; family Lysobacteraceae; genus Stenotrophomonas; species Stenotrophomonas aracearum. Next base: position 314,593 of record NZ_CP115543.1, on the reverse strand, counting down.
GCGGCTGGTCAGCAGGCTGATCGACGACCCGGCCTTCCGCGAGCTGTTCCAGAAAGATGCGCGCCAGGCGCTGACCGAGATCGGCTTCAGTCCGGACGAGCAGCCGCTGTGCTGCGATATCCAGCAGCTGGCGAGCGTGGAAGAGCTTCGCGCGGTGCAGGCGCAGCTGGAGCAGTACCTGAGCACGTCAACGCAGGCGATGTTGCTGCCGCACTGCTTCGAGGCAGGCAAGGCCGCCGACTCGCTGGAATGAGTGCACCGCCAGCCTGCGCCCGGTCTACTGGGGACGCAGGCTGGCGTCGGCCAGCGTGTCACGTACGCTCAGCGGCTGCATCAGCTGCATGGGCGCCAGTTCGGCAAACGCCTGGCCGCGATGGTTGAACAGCCATTCGTTCTGCTTCTGGAACTCTTCCGCATTGCCCAGCCGACGTTGCGCCTCGCGCAGCACCACCCGTGCCTGGACCGGCTCGGTTCCGTCCAGGATCGGCCGCAACAATGCGTCGGCCTGGGCGGGCTGGTCTCTGCCGAGCAGCTGCATGGCCAGCACCACGGCATGCCACTTGGCGATCAATGGGCTCTTCTGGGCCGCAAGCAGCGCCCCCTGCTCGCGCAGCAACGCATCAGCGCGCGCGAAGTCGCCCTGGCGCTGCGCCAGATAGGCAAGCGACAGCATGCGCAGCAACCGGTCCGACAGGTTCGGGTTGGCGGTATCCTGCAGCAACGGCAGCAGCTGGTCGGACACCGCAGCCAATGCCGCGGGATTCGGCCGCTCGCACACGGTGTCAACCACCGCGTGCATCAGCAACACATGCGTGCGGAAGTCGACCGATTCGCTCGGCGCCTTCTCGCTGGCCAAGGCAGCAGTCATGCCGGTGCAGTCGTCCTGGTCGGCGGCGAGCAGCACCCGCACACGCTGGTACATGATGGCCTGCAGTTCGTCACGGGCCTTGGGCAGCTGCGCCAACAACGCCTGTGCCTCCTTGTAGCGCCGCTGGGCGATCAGTACGTCTACCCGCGTGTCGCTGACGCTGCGGCCGATCACCTGCTCGGACAACTGGAAGCTGCGTAATGCATCGTCGTAGCGGTTGGTGCCCAACTGGATCCAGCCCAGGTAGCCGAGGGTGCCGGCACGCAGCGGAGCCTTCGGTCCCGAAGCGGCGCGCGCATAGCGCTCGGCTTCTGCAAAGCGGTTGTCCAGCAACAGGTACCCGGCGGTGTTCGCCTGTCCGGCAAAGAAGTCGGGATACACTTCCGCCAGCACCCGCCAGTCTTCCAGCGGCCAGCCATCCGGACGCAGCTCGCTGCTCCACGCCTTCAGGTACAGGCGCTCGCGGTGCGGCAATCGATCGTTCAGCGCCAGCGCCCGCTGCAGGTGCGGCAGGGCTTCAGCGCGCTGGTCCACGCGCACCAGCAGCTTGGCCAGACCCATGTGGGCCATGGCGAAGTCCGGGTCCGCGTCCAGCGCCGCCTCATAGAGCTTGGCAGCTTCGGTGAAGCGATACCGGCCCATCGCGTTTTCGGCCAGGGCGAACGATTTCAGTGCCTGCAGGTTGTTGGTGGTGGCCTGCGGCAACGGCACCGACTGCTGCACCGAGGCCACGGTTTCGCCCAGGCCGGCGCGCAGGCGACCGACGACGTCGTCCACGGCGGCGACCACGTCACCGGGGGAACCCGCGTCGGCCTGGTAGGTACGCACCACCCCTCGGGTAAACGGGTCCATCAGGTCCACGGCGACCACGTACCGGCCGTTGGAGCGACGGATGCTGGGGGCCAGCACCATCCGCGCACCCTCGCGTGACGCCACGTCGCCGGCCAGCTCCCTGTCGAGCGCGTGTTCTGCCGGCACCCGCAGCAGTTCGAGCGACTCCTTCACCCTGCTGGAGGACAGCACGTTGACGTAACGCGACTGCTCCAATCCCAACAGCAGCGCACGCTGCAGGCTGTCATCGAACAGCTTGTCGCCACTCGCATTGTCGACGTCGGCCAGCACCACCCAGTCGCGCTCGGCGAAGGCGATGGCCGGCTCGGGCCGGAGCAGCATCCAGCCGCCGATGCCGAGCACGGCGAGCAGGGCGACTTCCGCCGCCAGCGCGACCGGCCGGCGCCACAGCGGCAGCTTGCGCTGGGCCTTGGGGTGGGCCTTGGGCATGCGCAGCGGCGCGAAGCCGGGTTCACCGACCTCGAACACCTCCTGCGCGGTGGGAATGCCCTTGAACAGCCACGGGCCGTGCGAGCGCCACTGCAATGTCTCCGCGCGCCCACCCAATTCACTGCTGGCACGACGGGTGAGCGACTCGGCCACGGCCGAGAGCAGGATCTGGCCGGGCCGCGCAAGCCCCACCAGGCGCGCGGCCATCGGCTTGGCCAGCCCTTCTACTTCCACCGGCTTGGCGCCGGCCTGGACCGCCTCCGGGCTGTTCTCCCAGATCAGCACCTCGCCCACGTGCAGGCCGGCGCGGGCGCGCAGCGGAATGTTGCGACGCTTGCCCAGCTCGTGCAGTTCACGCTGGTAGTCGAGCGCGAAGCCGAGCCCATCGATGGCGCGGTCGAACAGCAGGAACAGGCCGTCGGAGCGGTCGATTTGCTGCCCGTTCCATTGCTGCTGCAACGCGAGCACCAGCCGGTCGTGCTGCTGGAACAGGTCGGCGGCGGCGCTGTCGCCGATGCGCTCGACCAGCACCAGCGAATCGCACAGATCGGTGAACAGCAGGGCCCGCAGCAGCGGGAGCTGGTTGGACGGTCCGTTGTCGCCGTTCATTGCAGGCCCCGGTCAGGGCGCGACGGTCGCAGAGCGCGACCAATGCAGCCGATTGCCACCCAGCCGCTTGGCCTGGTACAGCGCGTTGTCGGCACGTGCGTACCAGTCGCTCCAGTCGCCGAGCGGGTCGATCAGGCAAACCCCGATGCTGACCGGGCAGACGTGCGGCTGCAGGTTGGACCGGCCCATCAGGCCGTGCACCGCGCCGAGGATGAATTCGGCGGCGTGCTGCAGGCTGTCGGCGTCGGCCACGCGCAGCAGCAGGCAGAACTCGTCGCCGCCGAGCCGGCAGGCGCGGTCCTGTTCGTTGGCCACCGAGCGCAGGATGTTGGCGATGCTCTGCAGGACACGGTCGCCGGCCTGGTGGCCGTGTTCGTCGTTGACCTGCTTGAAGTGGTCGCAGTCGATCAGCAACAGCCCCTGCGGAGCGTCGCCTTCGTGGCTGCGGCATTCCTGCAGGTACAGGGCCAGGCCGCGGCGGTTGTGCAGGCCGGTGAGTTCGTCGGTGCGCACCAGCTCACGGGTATGGGTGAGCTGGTGGGTGGTGACATACAGATTGTCGAGCGCGGTTTCGAGGTCGTGGTTGCGCCGGCGCAGCTGGCGGATCAGGACCTGTTCGTTGCTGACCACGCGCATGATCGTGCGGCGCAGGAAGTAGGCGACCAGACCCGGATCGCGGTCGACCAGGCGCTGGAAATCGGCGTTGTCCAGCTCGAGTACCAGCGAGTCGGTGGTAGCGCGGGCGTCCGCGCTGCGAGGGTGGTCGCCGATCAGCAGGCCGAGTTCGCCGAAGAATTCGTGCGGGCCCAGCGTCTTGACGACCAGGTCTTCGCCGAAATCGAGCTCGATGCCACCGGTGACGATGACATACATGGTGCTGCCGGACTGGTTGCGCAGGAACAGGTGTTCGCCGGCGCGCAGCGGGCGGTGCCGGCCGAACTCGGTGAACAGGGCGAATTCGCCGGCGCTGAGGACGGCATGCACGATGTCAGCCATCGCGGTTTGGGCGATGCCTGACTCTGGTTCGCACACGTTCGTCGCAAACTTGCCGGTCATACCCTACACCCGCTTCCTAGCGTTCCCCGGTGAGCGACGGAGGATAGCACCCCTTAAAAGTGTGCGCCTCATCGCAAATTCAAGCCAGGGCGCCTGGAATCCCTCCCGACGCACTGGCCCCTCCCCCCAACGCGGCAACCGGTCCAAACCGGCCATCCTCTGCCGCATGGTGTCTTGTGCGGACCGTAGCATCTGGTGGTTGCAGATGAAAGCGGGGCCGCCCCTACAGGGCGGCCTTTTTAGCTGGTCAAGCCGCCCGGAATTGCTCTTCTTCGGTGGAGCCGGTCAGGGCGGTGGTGGAGGACTGGCCCTGCTGGATGGCCTGGGTGACGGCGTCGAAGTAGCCGGTGCCGACCTCGCGCTGGTGCTTCACGGCAGTGAAGCCGCGGTCGGCGGCGGCGAATTCGGCCTCCTGCAGCTCGACGAAGGCGCTCATCTGGCGGCGGGCGTAGCCGTGGGCCAGGTTGAACATGGAGTAGTTCAGGGCGTGGAAGCCGGCCAGGGTGATGAACTGGAACTTGTAGCCGTAGCTGGCGATTTCCTTCTGGAACTTCGCGATGGTGGCGTCGTCCAGGTTCTTCTTCCAGTTGAAGCTGGGCGAGCAGTTGTAGGCCAGCAGCTTGCCCGGGTACTTGGCGTGGATGGCCTCGGCGAACCTGCGGGCGAACTCCAGGTCCGGCTTGCCGGTCTCGCACCAGACCAGGTCGGCGTAGGGGGCGTAGGCCAGGCCGCGGCTGATCGCCTGGTCCAGGCCATTGCGGGTGCGGTAGAAGCCTTCCGGGGTGCGCTCGCCGCTGGTGAAGGGCTGGTCGTTGGGGTCGATGTCGCTGGTCAGCAGGTCGGCGGCTTCGGCGTCGGTGCGCGCCACCAGCAGGGTGGGCACGCCCAGCACGTCGGCGGCCAGGCGCGCGGCGTTCAACTTCTCGATGGCCTCGCGGGTGGGCACCAGCACCTTGCCGCCCATGTGGCCGCACTTCTTCACCGAGGCCAGCTGGTCTTCGAAGTGGACCCCGGCCGCGCCGGCTTCGATCATGGCCTTCATCAGCTCGAAGGCGTTGAGCACGCCGCCGAAGCCGGCTTCGGCGTCGGCCACGATCGGCTGCAGGAAGTCGATCTCGTCCTTGCCTTCGGCGTGGTGCAGCTGGTCGGCGCGCAGCAGGGTGTTGTTGATGCGCTTGACCACCGCGGGCACCGAGTCGGCCGGGTACAGCGACTGGTCGGGGTACATCTGGCCGGCCAGGTTGGCGTCGGCGGCGACCTGCCAGCCGGACAGGTAGATGGCGTTGAGGCCAGCCTTGACCTGCTGCATGGCCTGGTTGCCGGTGAGGGCGCCGAGTGCGTTGACGAAGTCCTTTTCATGCAGGTACTTCCACAGCTTCTCCGCGCCCAGCCGGGCCAACGAATGCTCCACGTGCACGGTGCCGCGCAGGCGCACCACGTCGGCGGCGCTGTAGTTGCGCTGGATCCCGGCCCAGCGCGGGTCGGTGTTCCATTCGTGCTGGATCTGTTCGGCGGTCGGCAGCTTGGTCATGGTGTTCTCCAGGGCGTTCGGGTTGGTCGGCAGCGGGGCAGAGCCCCGCTCTACGGAGGTGGTCAGGCCAGGCGGTCGTACGCCGGCAGGGTCAAAAAATCGGTCAATTCGTCGCGACGGCTCAGCTCGGCCAGCAACCCGATCGCCTCTTCAATCCGCGCGCCACCCGGCAGCGCGCTGCTATCGCCCAGCTTTGCCGGCAGCGCGGCCAGGGTGGCGTCCAGCAGCGGCAGGTCGATGGCGGTGCCGTCGTCCAGGTGCTGGCCGGGCACGTGCAGCCACTGCCACAGCTGGCTGCGGCTGATCTCGGCGGTGGCCGCGTCTTCCATCAGGTGATGGATCGGCACGCAGCCGTTGCCGTCCAGCCAGGCGGCCAGGTAGCGCACGCACACTTCCACGTTGCCCTCGAAACCGGCCCGGGTGATGGTGCCGGTGGGTGCGGCGATCAACTCATCGCGGCCCACCCGCACATCCCGGCGCAGCACTGCGTGCTGGTTCGGGCCGGGCATGTGCGCGTCGAAGATCGCCTGCGCCACCGGGATCAGCGCCGGATGCGCCACCCAGGTGCCGTCGTGGCCGGCGGTCACTTCGCGCAGCTTGTCGGCACGCACCCGCGCCATGGCCTGTTCGTTGGCGGCGGCGTCATGGTTGATCGGAATCTGCGCGGCCATGCCGCCCATCGCATGTGCGCCGCGGCGGTGGCAGGTCTGGATCAGCAGTTCCGAATACGCCTTCAGGAACGGCTGGGTCATGGTCACCTGGCCGCGCTCGGGCAGCACCTTGTCGGCGTGCTTACGGAAGGTCTTGATGTACGAAAAGATGTAGTCCCAACGGCCGCAGTTCAGCCCGACGATACGGTCGCGCAGCGCGTGCAGGATCTCGTCCATCTCGAACACCGCCGGCAGCGTTTCGATCAGCACGGTGACCTTGATCTGCCCGTGCGGCAGGCCGAGCATGCCTTCGATGTGCGACAGCGCGGTCTCCCACAGCGCGGCCTCTTCCATCGACTGCAGCTTGGGCAGGTAGAAGTACGGGCCGCGCTGGCGACACATCAGGGTGCGGGCGTTGTGGAAGGCGAACACCGCCGCGTCGAACAGGCCGCCGGCCAGCGGCTGGCCGTCGATGCGCACGTGCTTTTCGTCCAGGTGCCAGCCGCGCGGGCGCACGATCAGCACCGCCTGTTCGGCCAGCGGGCGCAGTGCGTACTGCTTGCCCGGCTTGCCGTCCACGCTCGGGCCGGTATGGGTCAGGTCGCCACGCACCGCGCCGATCAGCGCCTGCTGTCCGGCCAGCAGGTTGCGCCAGGCCGGGGCGGTGGAATCCTCGAAGTCGGCCATGAACACCTTGGCGCCCGAGTTCAGCGCGTTGATGACCATCTTCGGGTCGGTCGGGCCGGTGATCTCCACGCGGCGGTCCTGCAGCGCCTCCGGAATGGCGGCCACGCGCCAGTCGTCGTTGCGAATGGCGGCGGTGTCGGTGCGGAAGTCCGGCAAGCCGCCGCCGTCGAAGAACGCCTGGCGCTCGCGGCGGGCCTGCAGGCGGCGCTGGCGCTCCGGTTCCACTGCGCGGTGCAGCGACACCAGCAGCGCCAGTACCCCTGCCGGCAGCAGTGCGGACTGGCCGGCCAGCTGGGTGGTGAGGGCGATGCCAAGCGTGGCCGGGGCGTCGGCCGGCGTGGGCTGGGCGGTGGCGAAGGCGGCGACAGCGGACATGTCCAACTCCTGCGTTGCGGGTGATGCCACCGTGCGCTGGAGTGTGGTATTTGACAAAGCAGATATTGCAATGCGTTTTATAAGTTCCGCTTATAACCGTGACGCCATGCCCACACCGAAACCTCCAAGTCCCCGTTTTTCCTACAAATCTGATCGGCTCAAGCCGCTTCGGGCGTTCTGCCAGACGGTACGCCTCGGGTCGGTCTCACGGGCGGCTGAGGCGCTGTTCGTCAGCCAGCCGGCCATCAGCCAGCAGCTGCAGGCGCTGGAACGGGAACTGGGGGTGGGCTTGTTCGAGCGCAGCGGGCGGCGCCTGGTGCCCAGCCGCGAGGGCCAGCTGCTGTTTGAGATGGCCCAGCCGCTGGTCGAAAGCCTGGACGGGCTGGAGGCCAGCTTCCGCGACAAGGTGAAGGGGCTGGACGCCGGCGAGCTCAACATCGCCGCCAACAGCTCCACCATCCTGTACCTGCTGCCGCGCATCGTGGAGCGCTTCCGCCAGCGCCACCCGGACGTGCGCCTGACCCTGCACAACGCGATCAGCGCCGACGGCACCGACCTGCTGCGCAGCGACGCGGCCGACCTGGCGGTGGGCTCGATGACCGAGGTACCGTCCGACCTGAGCTACGCCCCGGCCTACCGTTTCGAGCAGGTGCTGATCGCCCCGCCCGACCATCCGCTGGCCACCGCGCCGGAGCTGACCCTGCAGGCGATCTCGGCCTATCCGCTGGTGCTGCCGCCCAAGCGCCAGATCACCTACCGGCTGGTCGACCAGGTGTTCCAGCGCCAGCGCGTGCCGTACACGGTGGCGCTGGAGGTAGGCGGCTGGGAGGTGATCAAGCAGTACGTGGCGATGGGCATGGGCATTTCCATCGTGCCGGCGCTGTGCCTCAACGACGCCGACCGCGACCGGCTGGTGACGCGCTCGATGAGCGCGTGGTTCCCCGAGCGCAGCTACGGGGTGATCGTGCGCCGGGGACGCTTCCTGTCGCCGCAGGCGCGCGCCTTCATCGAGCTGATCCAGCCGGACCTGTTCAGTCCGCGCAGCTATGATGAAAGCGGTCATTCCGAACGCTGACGCGCTGACATGTCGATCGAACTGCGCCACCTGCGCTATTTCCTGGCGGTGGCCGACACCCTGCACTTCGGCCGCGCCGCCGAACGGCTGGGCATGTCCCAGCCGCCGCTGAGCCAGCAGATCCGCCAGCTGGAAACGCTGTTGGGCGCGCGATTGTTCCTGCGCAGCAATCGCCGGGTGGAACTCACCGAGGCCGGGCGCGTGTTGCAGGCGCAGGCCACCGAGGCATTGGCGCGGGTCGACCAGGCTATTGAACTGACCCAGCGCGCGCAGCGCGGCGAAACCGGCGAGCTGCGCATCGGGCTGACCCGGGCGACGCCGTTGTCGACGCAGATTCCACGCGCGATCTTCGCTTACCGCCAGCAGTTCCCGCAGGTGCAGTTGAAGCTGCGCGAAATGAACACGTTGCAGCAGATCGACGCGCTGGTGGCCAATGAGCTGGACGTGGGCTTGATCCGCAAGCGGGCGCTGCCGGCCCCGCTGACCTCGCGCAAATTGTTCAGCGACCCGCTGGCGCTGGTGGTGCATGACCAGCACCCGTTGCTGCGCGGGTTGCCGGAGGGCGCGCCGCTGGCGCTGCGGCAGTTCGCGCACGAGCCGTTCGTCGGGTTCCTGCGTGAGGTGGGCGCGGGCATCCATGACCATTTCATCGCGCTGTGCCGCAATGCCGGCTTCACCCCGCGCATCATCCAGGAAGCCGGGGAAGCGTCCACGCTGATCAGCCTGGCCGCGTCTGGCCTCGGCGTTACCGTGCTGCCGGCGTCGTGCAGCCACATCCATGTGGAAGGCGCGCGCTTCGTGCCGTTGAGCGACCGCGCGGCCAGTTCGGAAGTGCATGTGGCCTACCGGCGCGGCAGCCCGTCACCGTTGATCACCCACTTCACCAAACTGCTACAGGGCGGGCTCAGCGACTGACGGCGAGCGCGGCCGGCAGCGGCTGCGCGCGCCTTCCCAACCGCCACGCAATGCTGGCGCCGACCACGGTGAGCACGGCGGTGAACGCGCACACACCCCACCAGTCCCAGCGGGTGTAGAACACGCCGCCTGCGGCACCGGCCAGGCTGGAGCCCAGGTAGTAGGCGAACAGGTACAGCGCCGAGGCTTCGGCGCGCATCACACCTGCGCGGCTGCCGACCCAGCTGCTGGCCACCGAGTGCCCGCCGAAGAAGCCGAAGGTGACCAGCGCGATGCCCACCGCCATGCAACCCAGCCACGGCAGCGCGAGCATGACGATGCCGAGTGCGATCAATGCGTAGCAGATGCCGAGCACGCGGCCACGGCCATGTTTGGTGGCCTGCTGGCCCATCCAGGCCGAGCTGAAGGTGCCGACCAGGTAGACGCTGAAGATCAGTCCGACCACGGTCTGGCTGAGCTGGTACGGCGGTGCCAGCAGGTGGTAGCCGAGGTAGTTGTAGAGGGTGACGAACACGCCCATCAGCACGAACGCGGTGGCAAACAGCGAAGGCAGGCCGGGGTCGGCGAACAGCTGGCGCCAGCGGGTGGGCAGTTCGCGCAGGCCGCCGCGGCGGCTCTGGAAGTGGCGCGAGCGCGGCAGCTGCACCCACAGCAGCACGGTGCTGAGCACCGCGATCAACGAGACCACGCCGATGCCCCAGCGCCAGCCCCAGTGGTCGGCGACGATGCCGGCGATCAGGCGCCCGCTCATGCCGCCGACGGCGTTGCCGCCGATGTACAGGCCCATGGCCAGGCCGAGCGCGCGCGGGTCCATTTCTTCGACGAGGTAGGTCATGGCTACTGCCGGCACGCCACTGAGGGTCAGGCCGAGCAGGGCGCGCAGCACCAGCAGCGTGCTCCAGTCGTCGACCATCGCGCTGGCGGCGGAGAGCACGGTGGAGGCGAGGAGTGCGGCGATCATCAGGCCGCGGCGGCCGATGCGGTCGGAGATGAGCCCGGCGACGAGCATGGAGACTGCCAGCAGGCCGGTGCTGAGGGAGAGCGCCATGGCGCTGTTGGCAGCGGAGACGCCGAAGTGGCGGCTGAACTCGGGCAGCAGCGGCTGCACGGTGTAGAGCAGGCCGAAGGTGGAAAAGCCGGCCAGGAACAGGGCCACCGCCGTGCGGCGGAAGGCCGGGGTGCCCTGCTCGATGTGCAGGGACGGCGTGGGCGGATGGGTAGTGGGACTGCGCTCGGGCAGCGCTGCGGTGTCGCCGTTCATTGCGTTCGGGCCCGTGGGGGCGGGCCGGTGCGTAAGGATCAGCGCTCAGGATAGGCCGGGGTTATCGGTCGATCGATAACCTGCGGGGTCTTGATTGAGACGTTTGGGATATCGAACGGTGACGCGGCCGGGCAGAGCCCGGCGCTACGGGGGCGTATCGAACGGTGACGCGCCCGGCGTAGAGCCGGGCTCTGCCCGGCTGCGGTAGAGCCGGGCTCTGCCCGGCTGAGCGCGGTGCCCGAGGGGCCGTTACAACGCCTGCCAGGTGAACCCTTCACCCCGGCGGTAATACACGCGCGCCGCTTTGCCGTACAACGCCTTGGCATCCACCAGACCGAAATACCGCCCATCCGCGCTGTTACCCCGATGGTCGCCCAGCATCAGCACCTTTCCCGCCGGCACGGTCAGGCCGGTGATATCCGGACCCCCACCCTGCCCCAGGTCCAGCTGCGCCAGGGTACGGCCGAAATCTTCCACTTCATCGGTCCCGGCCTGAGCCAGCGGGTTGCCGTTGATGCTCAGGTGCCCCTCGTGCAGGTCCACCCGGTCACCGCCCACGGCGGCAATCCGCTTGATCAGCCGGGTGCCGTCCTGCGGCGAATCGAACACGGCCACCTCACCCCGCTGCGGCACCCCGGTATGCAGCAGCTCCACGCTGGTGAACGGCAAACGCAGCCCGTACGCGCGCATGTCCACCACCACGCGGTCGCCCGGCATCAGGGTGTGCTGCATCGAGCCACTGGGCACCTGGTAGTGATTGGCCAAGCTGTCGCGCGCGGCAGCCAGCAGGCCGAGCATGACCAGCAGCGGCAGCGCTTCCTTCTTCAGCCAGTACAGCACGCCGGTGCGTGCTCCGGCGGCGGGGGCGACCTGGGACATGGGGCGATCCTTGCGGTGAGAGAAGGGTGTGACCGGCAGTGTGGACCCGAGTTCCCCACAAAAGCTACGCACTCTTTACGCGCGGGCGGCCACCGGCGCATGGCTGCTTTATGGCCGGCGCGCGCATCGTGGCCACACCGCGCCTCCGGGTGCTTTGTAGAGATGTTCCATGACCATCCTGTTGATCCGGCAACCCTCGCCGGACCCGCTTCCGGTGCCGGCCCAGCTGGCCGGCCACGCGATCCACTGCGCGCACTGCGCCACCCTGCCCGCGCTGCTCCAGTGCCTGCACGAGGCGCGGCTCAGCGCGGCAGACTGGGTGCTGATCGAAGCTGCCGCCGTCGAACCGGCGCAGTGGATGGAGCATGGACAAGCGCTGTGTGCGGCGCTGGATGCACTGCCGGCGCCGTACATCGAGATGGCGGCCAATGATGATGGTGGTTTGGATACGCATCTGCACCCGCAGCACGCGCCGGCGGCCACCGTGGTGTGCAGCAGCGGGCGCGCGGATGCGTGCCGGTTATCGCTGGCGATTGCGGAGCGGCGGTTGCTGGCTGCGGCCGGGAGGGCGTGAGCGATGTCGATCTTCATCATTCGCGGCCCGGAAGCGGCTGGCCAGTTGATGCGTACCGCGCAGCCGTTGCCGGCGCCGGTGCTGAAGGCGCTGGTGCATCGGGCGATCGATGCGGGTACCACGGTGGCGATTCGTGCGTGTGGTTCCGAGCAGGAACTGCTGGATGCGCTGAGAGTGGCCGACCACAGCCGTGGCGAGGTGACGCTGCTGGATCCGGGTGCGTGCGTGGGCAGCCTGCGGTTACAGAAGCTGCTGCCGCACCTGCACAACGTGTATGTGGAGGTGCACGACGATGACAGTGCAACGCCAGAAGCGTGCCTGCCGGAGCATGTGGGCCAGCGGATTGGCGTCGCGCATGGGTATTGCGCGCAGAGTTACATGCACGCGTTGGAGATCGCCTTGGATCACCTGGGTTGCAGTGAAGTGGGGTGTCGCGTGGGGACGTGATGCGGGCCGCTGGCCGGCACCCCGGACCCTGCACCGGATTGCGTGATCGGGGTAGGGTCGGTTCCCAAACGACCGCCGATAACGGTGATCGGGCCTGGGACGCATGACCGCGAACGGAGAGGCGCCTTCGTTTGCGGTCCATGCGTTACAGAACGTTGAACGTCTACCTGCGGTCGTTTGGGAACCGACCCTACCGGCGAATGCCCCGTGGGCACCATGACGTGCGAACGGTTGTTTCATGCGAGGACGCCCCGACGAACGATGGCGAACGCGTGCGGGTGCCACACGCACGAACGGCAGGGTTTCCCCTGCCGTTCGTGTGTGGCCGTACCTACCGTGATCGCTGCGCGATCACTTCAAACCGCGGTTCACCAGCAGCGGTTCCACCGACGGGTCCTTGCCGCGGAACTCGCGGTACAGGTCGGCCAGCTCCACGCTGTTGCCGCGCGAGAGGATCTTGTCGCGGAATACCTGGCCGTTTTCAGCGGTCAGACCGCCGTGTTCCTTGAACCACTCGAACGAGTCGTGGTCCAGCACTTCGGCCCAGAAATAGGCGTAGTAACCGGCCGAGTAGCCGCCGCCCCAGATGTGGTCGAAGTAGGTGGTGCGGTAACGCGGCGGCACCTGCGGCAGGTCGACCTTGAACTTCTTCAGCGCAGCGGCTTCAAACGGCGCCACGTCCTGCAGCTTGGCGTCGGCCGGCTGGGTGTGCCAGGCCAGGTCGAGCAGTGCGGCGGACAGGTACTCGGTGGTCGCGTAGCCCTGGTTGAAGGTACGGGCCTTCAGGATCTTGTCCACCAGCGCCTGCGGCATCGGCTCGCCGGTCTTGTAGTTCTTGGCGTAGTTGGCGAACACCTTCGGGTCCAGCGCCCAGTGCTCGTTGAACTGCGACGGGAACTCGACGAAATCGCGCGAGGTGCTGGTGCCGGCGATGGACGGGTACTTCACGTTCGAGAACATGCCGTGCAGCGCATGGCCGAACTCGTGGAACATGGTGGTGACGTCGTCGAAGCTCAGCAGCGCCGGCTGGCCCGCGGCCGGCTTGGTGAAGTTGCAGACGTTGTAGACCACCGGCTTGTCGCCGGTCAGGCCGTTCTGTTCGACGAACACGTCCATCCAGGCGCCGCCGGACTTGCTGTCGCGCTTGAAGTAGTCGGTGTAGAACAGCGCCAGCGAGGTGCCGTCCTTGTCGAACACTTCATACACCTTCATGTCCGGGTGGTAGGTCGGAATGTCGGTACGCGGCTTGAAGGTGATGCCGTACAGCTGGGTGGCGGCATAGAAGACGCCGTTCTGCAGCACGTTGTCGAGCTCGAAGTACGGCTTGATCTGCGACTCGTCCAGGTCGTACTGCGCCTTGCGCACCTGTTCGGCGTAGAAGTCCCAGTCCGACGCGGCCAGCTGGAAGCCACCCTTCTGCGCGTCGATCACCTTCTGCATCTCGGCGGTTTCACCGCGCGCCTTGTTGGTGGCGGCCGGCACCGTATCGGTCAGCAGCTTGGTCGCCGCCGCCGGGGTCTTGGCCATCTGGTCGGCCAGGCTGTACGCGGCGTAGTTCTCGAACCCAAGCAGCTTGGCCTTCTGCGCACGCAGCTGGGCCAGGCGCTGTACGGTTTCGCGGGTGTCGTTGGCATCGCCACGCTCGGCGCGGGTTTCCGAGGCCTTGAGCACGGCAGCGCGCTGGTCGCGGTCGGTCAGCGAAGCGAGCACCGGCTGCTGGGTGGTGTTCTGCAGCGGCAGCAGGAACTTGCCTTCCAGGTTGCGCGCCTTGGCATCCGCCGCGGCGGTGTTGATCTCTTCTTCGCTCAGGCCGGCCAGCCCGGCCTTGTCGTCCACCACCACGGCAGCGGCGGCGGTTGCAGCGACCAGGCGGGTGTGGAACTTGGTGGCCAGCGTGGTTTCTTCCACGTTGAGCTTGCGCAGGCTGGCCTTGTCGGCGTCATTGAGCTGCGCGCCGGCACGGACGAATTCCTGGTAATCGCGCTCGACCAGGCGCTTCTGCACCGGGTCCAGGCCCAGCGAATCACGCTGGTCGTAGATGCTCTTGATGCGCGCGAACAGCTTCGGGTCCAGGCTGATTTCGTCCTGGTGCTCGGCCAGCTTCGGCGCGACCTCTTCCTGGATCTTCTGGCGCGCGTCGTTGGTGTCGGCCTGGACGATGCCGAAGAACACGCGCGAGACGCGGGTGAGGGTTTCGCCGCTGCGCTCGAGCGCTTCGATGGTGTTGTCGAAGGTGGCCGGCTCGCTGTTGCCGGCGATCTTGCGCACTTCGGCCAGGTGCTGCTTCATGCCTTCATTGAAGGCCGGCAGGTAGTCGCTGTCCTTGATGCGGTCGAACGGCGGGGCCTGGAACGGCAGCGTGCTGGCGCTCAACAGGGGGTTGGT